>CAYOQX010000240.1:0-2293 GCA_964406195.1 uncultured Alkaliphilus sp.
CCAATGTTGGCATTATTTTTATTATCCATTCTTATTCCACCTCTATTCCATGCTTTTTAAACAAAGGAACTAATTTTCTTTTGATCTTCATTGTAGGTTCGAATCTACCAGCTTCCCACCTATTTATAGATGCAAAAGAAACACCAAGATACTCAGCAAATTCCATTTGTGTTAAAAGCATTTTACTTCTAAGTTTCTTTATAGCTTCAGCGTATGTCATAAGAAAACTCCTTTGTTCATCATAATTATAGCACTTTATCTCTTAATAATCTATAATTTGTCTCATAATTTACCTTTCGTTTTCTAACCCTCATAATCAAACACACAAAAGATGCTAATAAATCGTCGGTTCGAACCTAACTTGACGGTGAAAAATGCAAAAAAGTACTTTAAAACAATAAAAAAAGTTTGAAACCATCATTTTCTTGGTATCAAACCTATACTTCTTAAATGGAGCACCCGGCGGGAATCGGACCCGTATAACTAGCTTGGGAAGCTAGTGTTCTACCACTGAACTACGGATGCAATAGATAAACCAAAGATTTAAATCTCCGGTTTATGATATTTATTAATTTCCGAACGGAGAACACCTTTTGAAATGTTCTCACATAAGCCAAGATTGAGACGATGAATGTTATTCTTCTCATCTTTGTAGGCTAACCTTAATTCTTTGAAAGAATAGAAAGTCGAATTGGATATCTCCACGATTGATCCGTTTTTGATAATAGTAGCTTTGCAATAAATTGGATGAAGAACAAAAGTATCATCATCCGGATTGTATTCAATACAAGGTGTAGCTTTCAATCTCGCGCTTAAACAAATATTTAAAATAGTAAGAATTGTTACAAATAACGCGATCAAGGAAATTAAACTGCTAAATACAGTCAAGATAGTAGACATAATTTTAGTCGTTGAGCTTGAAATGCTGGCAGCAAAATATATTGTCAAAGCAAGAAAGGCACCAAAAACAACAAAACAAACTGCGGCAGCTAAAATTGCCTGTCGTCTTTTTTGATCACGAGGTCCAATGATGATTTTTTCAGACATAATTAAGCCTTTCTAATTTTACCTTCCATAGAGTGGACACGAATACTAGAATCTTGATTCTTCGCAACAACTTTAGCGTAGGCAATGGCTTCAGCTTGAGTTTTAAATAATTTCAGGGCTTTATTGGAACCAGAGGCTTTAACCTGCCAATTGCCAGAAGGATGTTGAGAAATATGATAAGCCTTAGATGATTTCTTACTTATGGAAGTCTCTTTTATTTCGTCATTAGCTTTTGGAGTAACTGGTTTTTTAGCAGCTGTTGCTTTTACAGTTTTTTTAGCAGCTGGTTTTTGAGCTGGTTTTTCTTCTTTTTTAACTTTAATTTTGCTTACTGCTTTTTTAGGTTCTGCTTTTCCAAATTTCTTCACTTCTTTTTTAACGGGACCTTTTTTAACAACAGGTTTTGCGGGTTCTGTTTGTTTTTCTTCCGTAACTAGAGCTTCTTCTTTTTCCGCTGCTGGTGAAATCGATTGTTCTTCAACAACTAGTTCTGCTGCTTTTTCTACGGCAGGAACAACTTTTTCTGTAGCCATAGGTGTTGAAACAATTTCTTTAACAGGCTCACTAACTTCGACTGCAACTTCATGTTCTTTGTTATCAACAACTGGTGTAATAACTTGTTCCACTACTGGTTTCTTGCTAAACAATGAAATTAAATTGACAACAAAGAAGGCAAGAACAGCAACTGATAGAACAATATCTAAGATAAGAGTAATTAAACCGAGTGTTTCGCTAACAAAAGAGTAAGTTGCTATTTCTGTTGGTTTAAGCAATATTACACCAAAAGAAGCAAAAACCGCTGTTGCTAGCAAAAGAAAGAAACTCAAAATAGAAGAAAGCATCTTCTTTTTGCATAATCCAACAATTAGGTTAATTAAGGCTAGAAGTAAAAACAAAGAAGGAACGGCAATTGAGGCAATCAAATATACAAATAACATTCCACCAATAGTTCCACTTAATAAACTAGAATAGAAACCAATAAAAACATTGAATGGTTTCTCACTACTAATACCAGTATAGGTAAAATTGAATACTAAGGCTAAAGCAACAAACACGAGAGCAATCCCGGCAGCCACTAAGCCGATAATTTTTGAGATTTTATTAATTTTTGACATTATTTATACCCCCAGTTCGCCATTATACCATACGCACGCTAGGTTTGTAACAAAAAAACTCCAGTCATACTGGAGTCATTTTTCTAGATGGTGGATGCTACAGGGCTCGAACCTGTGACCTTCTGTACGTC
>CAYOQX010000241.1:0-1035 GCA_964406195.1 uncultured Alkaliphilus sp.
GCCTGGACAATCTGTTACTACAAATTTTTATCTCTCTAATTAGTGTCCCTAATCTTTCCACATGTTCAGCTGTCATCCTTAATCCCTCCTATCCTTTTCTTTTTTATAGCCTAATAATCGAGGGTAATCCTTTATATTGCATTTTCCTATTTCTGCGTATTTTTTAAAAATACAGTCAGCGCACAATGTCTTGTCTATAGGTCAATGTCCCCGTATCATCTTTTCTATCATCCACAACACCCCCTTTCCTGTTAGAATATTTATGTAAAAGCTATATCCATTTGATTACAGGTTTAAATAGCTTGTCTATTTCTAGCAATCAAAAATTCAATTACTCCCTCTCTCAATTCTTCCTCGTTCATTCCCAAAACCCAATTTAAAACGTCATTGTTTGCTTCAAAATTATCCCTTAAAACCTCGTACAAGCGCCACCGGTCAAACCCTTCTGCATTGGTTCTTAGTTGTCTTTTCACCGCCGTTTCGTGCCTAATTCGGCTCTTACCCTGGCCTATTGCCACCTCAAATACATCTGGCTTTAGGGCTAGGCATTGCATCAGTTCCTGCTCTGTCAGGACAAGCAGGCATTTTGTTAATTTTATCTCCAAAGTTTTGGCCATTATTTATCATCCTCTCCTGAAACACCAACATTTTAAAAAGGACAATTTTCCGCAGTTACTGTAAATCCCTCTGGGATGTCCGTGTCCCAATTAAAAACATAACCTATCGTTTCGCCTGTTTTCTCGTCCATCTCTAGTAAAAGCTCTGTATCTTCATCATAGTGTACTGAAATGGTAGGCAAATCCTGAAAGTCTCTATTTTTTAATACCGATATTTTCCCATCTATTCCTAATCCTTTTTTTTCTTCGCAATACTCCCTCGTAACAACAATTACATTGTCCGCTTTATTATAAAGTTCGCTTGCACCGGATATTTGTTCTAGGTCAAATCTTAGACCTCTCCTATAGGTTTTATTTGGATGCAGTACTAAAATCACATGAGTATTGTAAGCCCTAGCCATATCACATAAGCGTTGCA
>CAYOQX010000241.1:1045-2286 GCA_964406195.1 uncultured Alkaliphilus sp.
GTTGCATAAAATCGGCCTGTGCCTCGTACTTTTCGGAGGCCTGTACCGACAGAATACTCATTAAATTATCAACTATTATCAAATTGTGATTATTAATTTTTATTTCCATTTCCAGCATGGTTGTTAATTCATCTATAGTTTTTAGTTTACTCTCGCCTTTGGAAAAAAGGACCAGTTTTTCGTGATGCCAGTTTTCCAACTTTTTCAATACTTCTGGTTTCGGTTCTTTTTTATATCTTTTGTTAACCCTTATTAGATCGTAATAATTCGCATTTTTTCCTATTACACATTGATATATTTTGTTTACTACTATATTTGGACTTTCTTCACCGTTTACAAGGTAGACCTTATTTCCTTTGTTTATCGCAGAGGCTATTATTTGTCGTACTAATGTTGATTTTCCGGCGTTGGTTCGCCCAGCAATTAGGGTTGTAAATCCCGGCGCTAAATCATTTAATCCATAATCTACGGTGGGCAGGCCTGTTGGAATGTATTTTCCCGACTTTGGGACTACGCTTGTGTATGGTTTTTTGCTTAAGTCCCATCGGCCCTCAATTTTAAACCTGGCGCTGTCGATCAAATCAACTACTTTGTTTTTGCCATTTATGAGATATTCCTCATTTATGTCAATTCGTTCATATAATTTTTTATCAATTAATTTTGCTTTGTCCCCAAATTGTTCAAGAAAAAACTCATCCATTCTAGTTCCGGCATCGTCGTTATCCGAAACAATAATTAAAATTTCAAACTTATCTAAAAAATCCTTGGCCTGGGTTACTATGGTGTTTAAACCGGTTGCCCCTGCTCCTACTGAGACAACATTTGTAAATCCGCATTGATAAATTACCATACAGTCAAATTCGCCTTCGCAAATTATTAGTTCTTTGTTGTTCATATCTATATTTTGGATGTTATACAGGTATGGCTTGCTTCCGACAATGTTTGTCATTTTGGGTTTACCGGGGTTTTTTAATGGTTTCCGCAACTTATACCCAACGATTGTTTCATATTTATAATACGGAAAAGCAATCTGTCCGCTATATGTTCCTAAATTGAATTTTTTTATGGTTTCCTCTACAATTACTCTAGACTTTATATATTCAATACATTCTTTTGTGATAGGACTTACTTTTTTGACTTCTTCAGCGAACCTGTCCCTGTTTTTTTGCATGGACGTGTTTTTATAGTTCATTTCTTCCCCTAAAAGTTCCTCTACTATCTCCTGATGGCTATAATTTAAA
>CAYOQX010000242.1:0-2281 GCA_964406195.1 uncultured Alkaliphilus sp.
GATGATTGAAATTAACAAAATTTATAATATGGATTGTTTAGAAGGGATGAAATTGATACCTGACAAAAGTATAGATTTAGTGGTTACAGATCCTCCATACAGATTTGAAAATAAAGGAGGGGGGTTTTATGCGCATAACAAGTCCACTCAACGCCTATATTTGCAAAAACTAGATGATATTAAGTGCACCACCTTTCAACCAGTTGAGTTTTTGGAAATATTAAAATCTAAAATGAAGGTTTTTTATGGTTATTTCTTTTGCAATAAGTTTTTGATAACAGATTATGTAAATTGGGCAAAAAAGAATAAGTACAATTTTGATTTATTGGTGATGGGAAAAACCAATCCTATTCCGGCATACAACAATCATCATCTGTCGGACTTAGAGTATGTAGTGATGATAAGGGAGAAGGGTTCGTATTTTTCAAAACACAAACGCCTAGATGATTATAGGAAATTTTATCTAACTAATTGCAGGAAAGGTGTCCATCCTGCCGAAAAACCAGTCGAGCTAATAGAAAGGTATATAAGGGTTAGCTCACAAGAGAACGATTTAATTTTAGATCCATTCATGGGGAGTGGTACAACCGCAGTTGCTTGTGTGAATAACAATCGGAATTTTATAGGCTTTGAAATATCTGAAAAATATTGTCAGATAGCCGAAGGTCGAATCAAGGGTGTAAAGCCTAAGGAAGGAAAACCAATAATTGAGACAGATAAGCCTAAAAAACCCGACACAAAAACACAAATCAACTGGCTAGACGAATTGTTGGGGGTGAGTAAGTGATTTATGTATTTGACATTGAGGTTTTCAAGCATGATTGGTTAGTAGTTTTCAAGAGCATACGAACAGGTGAATACACGGTTATCCATAATGACAATTTTGCTGTAAAAGAATTTATGACAGCAGACAAGCTCTTAGTCGGGTTTAATAACAAACATTACGATAATTATATCTTAAAAGCTGTACTTTGTGGAGCAGACAACGTTCTCTTAAAAGAAATCAACGATTTCATAATTGATGGAAATATGGGTTTTGAACATTGGTTTATTAAACAAAACCGTGCTTGGTTTAATAGTTTTGACATTATGGATGATATGCAATATGGATTATCACTAAAAGCCATCGAAGGCCATCTTGGGTTAAATATCGAGGAAAGCTCTGTATCGTTTGATATTGATAGAAAACTAACCCCCAATGAGTTAGAAGAAACAATTAAATATTGTAAATACGATGTAGACGTTACAGAGCGCCTCGTTAAAATACGCAAGCCTTACCTAGAAGCTAAATTAGCTCTAGGTAGACTTGCGGGAATAGAAGATGCTAGGGCTCTATACGCCACCAATGCCAAGCTTACCGCTATGTTTTTACAAGCGAAACCTAGACAATGGGATGATGAGCGAAATTATAAATATCCTAACAACCTCAAAAAAGAACTCATCCCCAAAGAGGTAATAGAATTCTTCGGCAGAATGTACGACCCGAAGATTAGCGATAAAGAATTATTTGGCTCAAAAGTGAAGTTTAATATACAGAACATGCCTACTGTTATTGGATACGGTGGGGTACATGGAGCTTTAGAAAATTATATTGAAGAAGAACAAGGTAGTCGAATAATTAGAAATTTTGACGTTGCTTCGCTTTATCCGTCCCTAATGATTAAATGCGGTTATACTAGCAGGAATATTCCATCCCCGAAAGTTTTTGAAAAAGTCTACAATGACAGATTGAAAGCTAAAGCAGAAGGAAACAAAAGAGTTTCAGATACCTTAAAGCTGGTACTTAATACAACCTACGGAGCCATGCTCAACAAATACAATGATTTATACGATCCTCTCATGGGTAGGTCTGTATGTATCTCAGGACAATTATTTCTTACAGAATTAGTTATAGCTTATGTTCGAGCTTGTAAAACAATCAAAATTATCAATTTCAATACAGATGGCGTAATGTTTAGTATTGATGAAGAAGAAATGCCTAAAATCTATGCAATCAATGAAGAATGGCAAAATCGAACTGGTTTCATCCTCGAAGAAGATAAGATTAAAAAGATTGTCCAAAAGGATGTAAATAATTACGTGCTAATTAAATCAGACGGTAAAGTTAAAACCAAAGGTGTATATGCCACCTATGGCATATCAGCAGCTGGAGCTTGGAACATTAATAATAATCACACCATTGTCAAGAAGGCGATTATCGATTATTTCGTAAAAGGTACACCTGTAGAAGAAACAATCAATAGCTGTAATGACATCTTGGAATTTCAATATATCGCAAAAG
>CAYOQX010000243.1:0-2262 GCA_964406195.1 uncultured Alkaliphilus sp.
GCAGGGGACTGAAAATCCCCGTGCCGCTGGTTCGATTCCGGCTCTGGGCACCAAAAGAGAACCTACATGACATGTAGGTTCTTTTTTTATGACTTTCATGATATAAATTGAAAAACAAGGCAACATGTTAAGGCATGTATATATCAAGCTGGAAACGGGATAGTGTCAATCCGGTCAAATTTTGCTATAATTATAATAGGATCATTGCAATAGGCCTTGGGGGTGTGCTATGAATAATCTGTATTTAGAAAAACTGAACAAACGACAACTGGAGGCTGTTAAACATTTTAAGGGGCCTTGTATGGTTTATGCAGGACCCGGTTCCGGAAAGACAATGGTAATTATACATAGAGTAGGTTATCTGATTGAACACTATAATATTGAACCTGATAATATTTTGGTAATATCTTTTACCAGAGCAGCAGCGGATGAAATGAAATTACGATTTGAAGCAAGTTACGGTTGGTTGCTTGACAGAAGAAAAAACGTCAGTTTTGGCACTTTTCATTCTACATTTTTTAGGATTTTGAGATCGTACAACGGATATGGTTTAAATAACGTTTTAGATGAGAAGAATAAATATAGTATCATTAGAAATATCATAAAATCTTTTGGATTTGAATATTGTTTGGATAATGATTTTATAAAGGATGTAATTTTGGATATCAGTTTATATAAAAATAACATGCTGGATAAAAAAGATTTTGTTCCCGACTCCATGTCAAAGGACGATTTTGACGAGATGATATCCTTATATGAGGATTATAAGGATAAATATGATAAAATTGATTTTGATGATATGTTGACCAAATGTTATGAGTTATTAACTAACAAACCTATGGTTCTAAAAAATCTCAGGAATATATTTCAGTATATACTAATAGATGAATTTCAGGATATAAACAACATTCAATTTGAAATTATTAAATTATTATCCGGTCCCGATGAAAATTTGTTTGTTGTAGGGGACGATGACCAATCTATCTATAGCTTTAGAGGGGCTGACCCTAAATTTATATTGAAATTCGATAAAATATATAACGATGCAAAAAAAATTGTACTTGATTTAAACTACAGGTCACAGGAAAATATAATTAGGGCTGCAAATAAGCTTATAGATAACAATGACCTAAGGGTGGAAAAAACCATGATGCCGATAAAAGAACCCGGGATAGAAGTACAATTTTTTAGTCCCGAGAGTCGTGAATCGGAAAATAACCATATGTACGAGTTGATTGGTGATTTGCTCAGAAAAGGATATCAATATAAGGATATAGCCGTTATATATAGAACCAACATGTTGTCAGGTCCCATTGCGGATTTTTTTTTAGATAATAATATACCTTTTGCTTCCCGGGAAAAAATATATAATATATATGAACATTGGGTTAGTAAGGATATAATCTGTTATTTAAGGTCGGCATTGAACATAAATGATACAGAGGCACTTAAAAGGATACTTAATCGACCTACAAGGTATATAACTAATAAGGCAAAAAGGGCAGCGGATAAATATCATAAGGATTATATTACCTCACTGAAGGTCAAGGGAGGTTTAATGCCTTATCAGATTGAATATTTGGATAGATTAGAAATAGATTTAAAAAACATTTCTCATTTGAGTACAGCAGATGCAGTTAATTATATCAGGAAGGATATAGGGTATGATAACTATATTTGTAATCACTATTGTTCAGAAAAACAGATCAATCCGGACGGATTAATGGAGGTCTTGGATGAATTAGAGGAGATGTCTTCTAAACATGATAATATTTCGCAATTTATTAATTATATAAAGGAATTCAAAGCATCTTTATATCGAAATATACGGGGAAGGAGATACTCATCAAAGGAAAATCAGGTAGAACTTTTAACGATGCATAGGGCCAAAGGGCTGGAATTTAAAATAGTTATAATAATAGAAGCTGTGGAGGATATTATTCCACATAGTAAAAACCAAGATAAGGGGGATGTGGAAGAGGAAAGAAGATTGTTTTATGTAGCAGTAACAAGAGCCAAGGAACGATTATATATTTACTCACCGTTATATAGACATAATAAACAGGCAAAACCATCTCGTTTTATAGATGAAATGGAAATTCTAAAGCAAAAACAGGGCGGAAAGCAATTTATGAAATATTTAACAAAGAATCTATTGAAACGCTGACGAAATACACCATAATAGCATAAAAAAAAGTCAGGCCTGTAAGACCTGACTTCACGTCTATGAGACGTGACCTCCGTTTAAAAGGGGTATTTGGG
>CAYOQX010000244.1:0-1965 GCA_964406195.1 uncultured Alkaliphilus sp.
CCAATTGCATAGGGAGATTAAGGAATCAACACAGATGTTGATGGAAGCCAACGCTATACTTGCTGAAGAGGAAAAGCTAAAAAGGATTATAAATGAAAAAGATGCAAAGAAAGACCTAATGGACCAGTTAGAGGCTGAGATAGCAGAAAGTATAGAACAAATGTCAGTTATGATAGAAGAACTACCTCAATCGAAAAGTCATATCAAGGAAACTACTCAAATTGCATTATTACTCTGCTACATAAAGCGTCGGTGCAATTTATTTTTTAAAGAGATGGGAACAAATACTATGGTTATAGATGAATTGATTGTTTACATAGATGAATTATCTGAAATTGCAAGATATTCCAATGTTCAAATTGCAACCGTAAACCAAATAAAGGGATGTTTTGCAATTAGATATGCTACTTTGTTTTATGACTTTTTCTATGAGGTGACTGACTGGGCAATACAGACAGGGTGTCCTTATATGATTGAGCATCTAGGGTACGAAGAAGAATTCCTTACTATGGGATTTCTTACATCAGAAGAAATGGGAATAATTAAACTAGGACCTAGGCTTATTGCAGCTATTTCCGATGCAAAGGGCAAAATTATAAAAAAAGATTTAGAAGATACAATGAGTATTAGTATTTCATTTCCAAAGGGAGGGGTTGTATATGATTGAATTTTTCGCCTTTTCATGGATAACTCACCTTTCTATTACTTTTATATTGGGGATTTGTGTTTTGACTCAAACCTTGGCACTGGTACTTAACTTGTACCGTCGTAGCCCAACTTTAATAACACCTCGTCTTTTTGAAAACTTGTTAGAAGTATCCATCCTATATGAGATTATTGTCTTTTCCCTTTTGCATGGACAGGTGATAAATGGCTATAAGAATGGATTTGTTGCACCTACAGGATACGAAAACACTCGAATTCTTGCTTTTATCCTGGTTTTAGTACTTCTTATTATTATCTGTGTTATCAGAAAAAGTCTGTTACCTTTAGGTGTTGTGCCAGCCATCCTTATATCCTTGCCGATTATGGAGAGTGTATTAGGGTCTAGCTTCCCCTTGTTTTTTATCGCCGCTTTGATATTTTTTATGGTTAGAAGTATCAAAATTTGTGTATCCAGTGTCATTGCAATAAGAACAAATATCTCTGCTTTGTCTATTCAAAATGCTATTGATACCTTGCATACTGGAGTATTATTTTCTGAAATTGATGGATATATTCTTCTTTCCAACCACCAAATGCAGAATTTGATGCTTGCCCTCACAGGTAGAATCTTTCGTAACTCTATTCAGTTTTATGAAATACTTGTTTTAGATCGATATGAGTCAAGATACAAAAAGACTGAACTGGACGGACAAATGGTTTATCTTCTACCGGAAGGGACTGCTTGGATGCTTACAAAAACAGATATTACCTTACGAATGAAAAGTTATATCCATATCTCCTTTGCTGATGTAAGTGAACTTTGGGCATTGACTGCTAAGTTGAAGTTCCAAGATCAAAAACTAAGGAATAAGAGCGAGGAATTAAAGAAAACAATTGCCAACCTGCATATACTCAGCAAAGAAAAAGAAATTGAGAAGGCCAAGATGCGTGCCCATGATATTTTGGGACAGCGCCTTACTGTGCTGCTTCGTACAATACAAAATGAGAATGAATTGGATTATGATTTGCTCATAGCTTTATCAAAGGGACTCCTAGCTGAACTAAGAGCAGAACAGAGTGAAATCAGGCCATACGATGAACTAAAGAGTATTCAGGAGATTTTCGCTGCTATTGGTGTAGATATTGGGTTTCAAGGCCAGCTGCCGGATAATGATCATCAGGCCTGTTTGTTTGTCGATGTAATAAGAGAAGGCTCAACAAATGCTGTTCGCCATGGTTTTGCTACAAAAATTAACATAGAGGCTGAATCAATAGAAAATACATATTATTTAACAATAAATAATAATGGCTACACAACAA
>CAYOQX010000244.1:1975-2249 GCA_964406195.1 uncultured Alkaliphilus sp.
GGAGGCAATTTGGATATCATCCACTATCCCTTGTTCACATTGTCTATTGTATTACCTGGAGGTGACCAATATGTTTAGAGTGCTTATCGTAGACGATCACGAGTCTATGAGCGATTCACTGTCCCATGCCTTAACAAGCACTGATGATTTTATAGTAATCAGTAGTTTGAAAACTGCTCTACATGCAGAATTATATTGTTTGAAGCTAAAACCTGATTTGGTTTTTATGGATGTATGTACCGAAGGGGGAGCTTCAGGTCTTGATGCAACCAAA
>CAYOQX010000245.1:0-2241 GCA_964406195.1 uncultured Alkaliphilus sp.
GTTTTCGTCTCCTTCCAGCTGGAGTTCATCAAGTGCCTTTATAGCATTGAGGTAGGCTACACCGCCACCGGCAACAATGCCCTCTTCGACTGCCGCCTTGGTAGCAGAAAGAGCATCCTCTATGCGCAACTTTCTTTCTTTCATCTCTGTTTCCGTAGCCGCTCCTACTTCGATCACAGCTACCCCACCAGCCAGTTTAGCCAGGCGTTCCTGCAGCTTTTCTTTATCAAAATCGGAGGTCGATTCTTCAATTTGCACGCGGATCTGGCTAATGCGCTTATTGATATCATCGGGAGAACCTACGCCATCGACGATAACTGTATCGTCTTTGTCAATCCTTACCTGACGGGCACTGCCCAACATGTCGATGTCAACATTTTTTATATCAAGTCCCAGATCCTCCGAGATGACCTGCCCACCAGTTAAAATGGCAATATCCTCCAACATGGCTTTGCGACGATCGCCGAAGCCGGGAGCCTTGACGGCCACACCGGTGAAAGTTCCCCGAATTTTGTTTACCACTAAGGTGGCCAGCGCCTCTCCTTCTACATCTTCAGCAATAAGTAAAAATGGTTTACCGCGTTGTACGATTTTTTCTAAAAGGGGTAATACATCATGGATATTGCTGATTTTCTGATCGGTAAGCATGATCATCGGATCTTCCAATACCGCCTCCATTTTCTCCGTATCTGTAACCATATAAGGAGAAATATAACCCCTGTCAAACTGCATTCCTTCTACAACTTTCAAATCAGTCAGGAAACCCCGGGATTCTTCAACAGTAATCACACCGTCTTTCCCTACCTTCTCCATGGCATCTGCAATCAAATTGCCAATGGTCTCATCATCAGCGGATATTGAAGCGACCTGTGAAATTGCTTCCCTGTCTTCTACAGGTTTACTCTGCTTTTTAATTTCTTCCAATATTTTCTTAACGGCCTTATCGATGCCTTTTTTGAGAAGCATCGGGTTTGTGCCCGCCGTAACATTTTTAATACCCTGCTTGATGATGGCCTGCGCCAATAGAGTGGCCGAGGTAGTGCCGTCGCCGGCTACATCCTGTGTCTTGTTTGCCACCTCTTTAACCAGTTGCGCACCCATATTTTCGAAATGATCTTCCAGTTCGATTTCCCGGGCAATGGTTACACCATCGTTAGTAATCTGGGGAGAACCAAACTTTTTGTCCAGCACTACGTTACGCCCCTTGGGGCCCAAAGTAACCTTTACAGTGTTAGCAAGCTTGTCAACCCCTTTTTCCAGGGCTTGGCGTGCATCCTCACGATAAAGTATCTCCTTGAATGCCATATGTAAATAACCCTCCTTGCATAATAAATAATTTAAACAATTTTAAGCGAAATAGTTTACCTTCAGTCGTAAACAGCTAAAACATCGTCTTGGCGCAAAATGAGATATTCTTCCCCTTCAATCTTGATCTCCGTCCCGGCATACTTGGAAAAAATAATTTTGTCACCAGTTTTCAGTTCCATTTGAACTTTTGTGCCGTCATCGAGGGTCCGACCCGGGCCAACTGCTTTGACCTCACCTTCCTGGGGTTTTTCTTTGGCTTTATCCGGAAGGACAATACCGGAACTAGTCTTTTCTTCCTCCTCTAGGACCTTAACAATTAACCTGTCCCCTAATGGTTTTAAATTCATGCTGGATACCTCCTAACTTTTTTAAAAGGTTATTTGTTAGCACTCATTCCAGATGAGTGCTAATCGAATGCCTAGATAATGATACAAAAAATACCTTACAAATATCAAATCCGACAAACATCCATAGGAAAGCACTGTAGAAAATTAAAGTCCATTTACTTTAGGTTTCCTTTTTATTCTCATTTTTACTTGACATTTCTAAGGATGAACATATTATTTCCTTCTCTAAAAAAAATATGCCCCATTATATTCTCATAAAAATACCGCAGAAAGCAGGTAATCAGTAAAAGAAAAATGCATTTATCGGTAGAACCAAATCTGCTTCTGCAAAGAATTTATAACAAGGCCAGGGTAAAAAGGGATCCTTTGTTCTGAAGAATGTGTTTTAAAATTCCAGGCCTGCTCTTGCTCTGATGCCGGAATGGAAGTAATGTTTTATTTCCCGCACCTCGCTGACCAAGTCAGCAGCATCTACTATTTCTTGAGGGGCATTGCGCCCGGTGAGAACTACATTTACGTGTTTCGGCCGTTTGGCAAGCATTTCGATTACTTCCTGAACCCCAAGCTGCCCCCGATCCAGGACTAT
>CAYOQX010000246.1:0-2208 GCA_964406195.1 uncultured Alkaliphilus sp.
AAATATGCTGTTATGGGCACCTGCGTTGTCGGGGAACTTTGACGCATAATCTGCCTGATGTGTCTTAAAAGCTTCCAGATTTGGTAACATAGTAAATAAACTTGTGATATTTTCAAGCACCAAACCGTTTAATGACACACGATATAGAGGTAATTCTCTTTGAGTACCACCTGTCGTCAAATCTTCTTCTATTATGTCTGGATCAATTGCTGTTGCCCCTGGAGTTCCTTTGACTACCTCCAGGGTTATGCTTTCAATTCCCGTAGTTGTGTTTTTTTGATACCTTGCAACTATAAGATCATTTCTTTTTTGCCCAGGTGTTCCGTTGTCGATTGTAACCTCGTTGTAATCGTTAGCTCTTATTCTCCCCTGGTGTCCTTGTATTATCAGGTCACCATCTGCGATCCTTACTGTATTGTTGTCAATAATGGTTGCTGCAAATTTATTCCCGACATCCAGCACATAGTCACTTTGCCCAAGTATGCCTCTATACAAACTGGCGTCATCTGCTGATGTGACATGATTTTCACCTGTGTATCCAGTTATAATCTCCATTTAATCACCAACCTTATACTCAATCTTTGTAATTCTGTTATTAATTCTTACTATCTTCTGTGTGATGGGTTTTGAGATATATAATCCTGTAATCTCTTCTCTGCCGGCTATGATGTCGCCTATTTCTAATTCCATATCTTCTACATTGATGTCTACTGATTGACTGTTTCTCAATTCCTGCAACCTTCTTGTTCCGTGTTCGGTTAACTCCTGTAGACTTTCAGCATTGGGAAAGTCAAATATATCTACTATTTCATCAGTGCCAAAATAGTATTGAGTAGATCCGATATTTCCGTTTTCATCTGCATACAAATCCGATACTTGCCTTGCTGATAATTCTCCACTGCCTAGGCAAATAAGATGGTTCACGCCACCTTTGTTGTCCTCGGCCACAAAATGCATTTTATTATCCTGGGAAAATTCGATTTCATCTGAGTAGTCGATAACGGGTTCGGCAGTTAGTTCAACAAACCCGTCTTTATATCGTATTTTGAGACTTGCATTTACCGTCCGTAGCATTGCATTTAGCCCACTTAAGAGGTCAGTATATCGGTTGAATCTGTACGTGTTTATAATTATATCTGTCGCGCCATCTACTGAAAATAGCCCATTTAAGCCTACATAATCAATCAAATTCTGTATAATGGAATTCGCTTCCCCTGATACAATATAATAATCATCCCCTGGAAGTGGCCTGATGATCTTCTTACTCAGTATCCCTCGCCATGTTCTGCCGCTATAGTAGATTTTTGAATTTTTGGTATTAGATTTTACATTGTCTACTATCCCGCCATACTCGGTATTTTCAATATAAAACCTATCTGTGTGTTTCAAAACATTATTGTAAATCCCCACAGATATTTCGAAATCATTAGTACGTCCACAGTCTAAATCCAATGAATAGTTTTGGAGTACGCCTTTTTCGATTCCGTTTTTGTCCATGTAAATTAAGTCCACTCAGGCTCACTCCTCTCATAAAAGATGGTCAAATCAAAGTTAAATTCTTTATTCCATGAAACAGCACTTTGTCCTTGCTCTATCAATTTAAAAACCGAATACTCTTTATTTCTTCTATTAAATTCATTGACTGTTTTGCCATTATTTTTAGTCTTTATTACTGTTTTATTTGTGCTATTAATAGTCAAGTATTCTCCGACTAGCAAATCAGTATTAACTGTATAAGGATGTCCTTTTATAAAAATAGTCGGATTTAAAGCCGGCCCGTAAATGATTAGCTCAAAATTGCTGTCTGTGTAGTGGTTGTTCGTTATACTTCGGATAAACAAACCGTTTGAATAGTCATAAGGATACCCGTATGGATAAAAACTTTCACCAGTTATGTTTTCAATGTAAAAGTGATAAGTGGTTTCCTTTATCCATACGGGCGTATCAGTTACCACTTTAATTTCCTTCGCCAGGTAATTTCCCTGCTTATAATACTTTGAGATAGAGCCTTCTACGATATAGCAATTAAGATAATAATCTCCTATCCATAGCTTGCCGGGGGTGTTGGATAGTACATCTTTCTCAAAAACTTCAAACGCTTTGTTTTTACGCTGATTGGCCTCAGCTTCTGTTTTTCCGTATATGGATATAGTTAGCGTCCTTCTCTGAGTTTCCCTTCTAAAATTTCCTATTCGTCCAAAGTCTGTG
>CAYOQX010000247.1:0-2207 GCA_964406195.1 uncultured Alkaliphilus sp.
AGCATTCAATATCCCTAATTTGACTAATATCGGTTTTAAAACCTTCTGCTTGATTCTATTTTTCAGACCATAGGTGGTATATTTTTTTGCAACGAATTTATATCCATGCTTGCTAAATTTGTCCCAAAACAGTTTTCTCTTAGGAGAAACCTTAGTTGGCATAATAAGATTTCTTTGGACAGCTTCTTGGACATTACTTACTTCATACTCTATGTTGTTGTTAATCGCCTCAAAAATTAATTTTCCCTTATTGGTATTGATTAATAAAAGTGAAACTCCTTTATTATCATCAAATTCCGGTTTGTATTTTTCTATGCCCCAAAAATCTGCAATAGTAATATCTGAGATTCTCTTAAAATTTGTAAACACACAAGAGTGACAGGATGGCCTTGAAGCAAAATGCCCCGAAAATATACTCCTGTAGGAATCCAAAAGATAGTCATTGAATAATTCCTGTCCATTTTTGAACCTAGCATACGAACTACTATTAGCCCAGCCCAGCCTTTTATCCCTGAAAGAAAATTTATCCAGTTTGGAATCATTTTTTATCTGAAGTAGCTCTACATATTTTTCCCATACCAATGGACTTGGCGTTCCGGCGCAAACTAAATCAACTAATATCAGTTTATCATAATTTTTATCCCCCAAATAGGCCTTAAGTCCCGCTACTTGACAAGGTGTTCCCGTAAACAGAACATACCTATCATTCGATATTTGCCTTTTAACATCAACAAAAACACCACCTAAATCGCTTTGAACATATTTAGAGCCTTTCAGTTTATCAACTGCTGCTAAATTTTCAGCACCTATATGTGTTACCTCAAAATTATCATTGAATGCAGCCCCATAAACGGTTCCACCATTATCCAATACAAATTTTGATATAGCTGAAAAAATTCCCCCCGACGAGCTTGACAGTCTAACCTTTTCATCCCTATTTTTTGCCGCAAACACCAAAGGAACATCATAATAACCGTTGACATTATAGTCCTTATGAAATGGACAAATGTTATGACATATCCCACAATTAATGCACCTGTCCTCATTTATCTTCGGATACTTAAACCCCTCTTCATCTTCCACCATAGTGATTGCGTTATGGGGACAGGAATACTTACATGCAGTACAGCCACTGCATTCATTTTTGTTTTTGGAAACATACATTATAAACACCTCTGTTTTGGATCCTAACTGTTGATAATTTTTTCTAAAAATTCAATTGATTTTTTTCTTTCCGCCTTTAGAATTTTATTCACCTTAGAATAGTTAATTTTATTAGCAAACATAGCAATGTCCGTACCCAAAATTTGTCTGTCTCTCAAATCAAATAAATCCAAAATATCCTCCAATCTAGAGTTGACACCTAACGATTCCGGCAGCATTTCAGTAAAAAATTCCTTATTAAAGTTTATCGAAAAAGCGGTACCATGAAATGAATTGGTAATAATATATTTAGCATTTTTGAATAAGCCTAAAAAACCTTTTGGATCAACAGCCCTTTCATAGGTGAAACCTATTTTTCTAAAATAGGGATTCGCAATATGGATGATTTTATATCCGGTTTTTTTGGATAGGTTTCGTGCGAATTCTATTAGGTTATTTGAACTGCCAAAACCATAAATCAAAATGTAATTTTTATATTTTGTATAGCCATCAGCTAGTTTAAACCATTTTTCTTTTGTGACAAGTAAGGTAGGATCTAACACCACCGGAACATCCTTATCCAGTAACCTTTTTATTATCTGTGCCCCTTGTTTTTCTCTAACCGACATGTAATTATAATTCCTTAACATATTATAGTATCTCGCCTCGTTTCTTTGAGGGATTTCTCTGAATCCAAAGCTTGCAGCATACGAATTTTTTTTTGCTATGTCTTTTACAAAATCCAAAAAATATACAGCATCGGTATCGGTGATACTATCATTCCAAACCTGATCACTACCGGTAATAAATTTATCATAATTGTTAATATCATCCATAAGATTTTCTGCATTAAAATACGGTTTACTTAAGTTCAAGTATTCTTTGCTAAAATTTCTGAATGCATCAAATTTATTATTATAATTTTTAGATAAGAAAATAAATCTGATATAATCCTTAATACGTTTACAATTAGAAAATTCCATTTTTTTATGCCTGTCTTCCAACAGGTCATTCCTATAGTCCAACACAGTGCATTTGCCACCCAGTTCCTCTACTTTTTTTTG
>CAYOQX010000248.1:0-2205 GCA_964406195.1 uncultured Alkaliphilus sp.
ATTCCCAAAATCATACCTTTATCCAACACAATTATCTGATCCGCATCCATAACGGTACTTACCCTTTGTGAAACCGTTATCAGTGTGGATTCGGCCACCTCGTCCTTTAAAGCATTGCGCAATTTCGCATCCGTTTTAAAATCAAGTGCGGAAAAACTATCGTCAAATAAGTATATTTTAGATTTTCTCGCCAATGCCCTTGCAATAGAAAGTCTCTGTTTTTGCCCTCCGGATACATTGGTCCCACCCTGTGCAATAAGGGAATTATAGCCTTCTTTCATTTCCGATATAAATCCGCCGGCCTGTGCTATTTCAGCTGATTTTTTAATCTCTTCTTCCGTTGCATCTTCTTTCCCATATTTGATATTATCCGCAATCGTTCCTGTAAAAAGAATTGACCCTTGGGGAACCAATCCGATATTATCTCTCAAAGTGCTTTGGGCCATTTTTCTAATATCTGTCCCATCTATTAATATACTCCCTCCGCTTACATCATAAAATCTGGGAATAAGATTTATCAATGTGGTTTTCCCTGAACCGGTCCCCCCTATTATGGCGGTTACTTCACCCGGTTTTGCAGTAAATGAAATATCCTTCAGGGCAGGTTTCTCCGCATTCGGATAAGTAAAGGTTACATTTTTAAATTCTATAACCCCGTTTTTTATGTTTGTAATTTCAGGTTTTTCCGGATCCTTTATTTCCGATTCCATTTCAAGTACTTCATTAATCCTTGCGGCGGACGCGGATGCACGGGATATGGTTATAAAAATCATGGAAAGCATAGCCAAATAAAACATGCTCTGTATCACATATTGAATAAATGCCATTAGATCCCCTACCCGCATAATGCCCATATCTATTTTTATGGAACCGAACCATATCACAGCTATTATAGTAAAGTTGAGCGCCAGAGTTATGGCCGGCATCATAACAGCCATTATTTTACTGACCCTGATTGTTGTGCTTGTAAGGTCCTCGTTTGCCGCCCTGAAACGCTCTTTTTCGTAGTTTTCCCTGTTGAAAGCCCTTATTACTCTTACACCCATAAGATTTTCTCTCAAGATTTGGCCCAACTTATCCAATTTGGTTTGTATCGACCTGAACAGCGGTACACCTTTTTTGGTTACCGCAAGCACCGCAAAGGCGATTATGGGCAATACAAATACGATAATCAATGAGAGCTTTGGATTTTTATAAACAGCCATAATAATGCTACCTACCGTTATCATAGGTGCCCTCGACATTACCCTGAGAGACATCATTGCTACCTGTTGTACTTGTGTAATATCATTGGTAGTTCTGGTAATTAATGATGGTGTACCTATTTTATCAAATTCATTGAGGGAAAATCCCTCTACCTTTTTGAAAACCTCGCCGCGAACATCTCTTGCAAATGCCATGGAAACCCTTGCCGATAAATAAATTGATATAATTGCAAGGGATATAACAAACATTGCTATTAATACCATCAACCCGCCTGTACGAAATATATATGCCGTATTTCCCTCAGCTACCCCTATATCGATGATATTTCCCATTAATGTAGGCAAGAGCAGCTCCAATATAACCTGTATAAATATTAAACCCGCACCCGTTATCATAGCTGAACGATAAGGCTTTAAAAATCTCAGAAGTTTTCTCATAAAAACCCCCCGAATTATTTAACAAAAATTCAGCAAAAATTCCCCTTTTATTGACATCAATGTCTTTGTAAATATAAATTAATTATATTGTATCATTGAATTAGGAATAAAAAAATGAAAATTAACGAAAAAAAATATCATGCATTATTTTTGCCGCACCCTTGATATCTTTTTCCCCTAATATGGCGGAGGCTACAGCGATTCCATCTATACCCGTATTTTTTACGGGCCCGAGATTGTGTTCATCAATACCGCCTATTCCAATTACGGGGATGTCTATGTTTTCCTTAATATCTTTAAGTGACTCCAGGGTTAAAGTTCTGGTATTTGTTTTGGTATTTGTAGAAAACAATGCTCCCGCACCGACATAATCCGCCCCGTCTTTTACTGCTTTTTGTGCTTCTTCCGGTGTTGCAACGGATACTCCTATAATTTTATCTTCTCCCAAGATGTTCCTTACGGCATCAGCAGGTATATCACTCTGTCCCACATGGACCCCATCCGCATTTACCGCTAAAGCAATATCCGATCTGTCATTAATTATCAAAGGAATACCGTATCT
>CAYOQX010000249.1:0-2195 GCA_964406195.1 uncultured Alkaliphilus sp.
CACATAATAACAATAAGAATTGTATGATAACCAAAATTAATATTCGGTATACTCCTTATTGCAAATGAAAATACAGAGAATATAATTGTCATAGGAATAAAAGTTCGGGCAGTAATTTGTTTTTTATTAAATGCATGGATTGCTAATGAATAACCCGTTAACTGTAAAATATAACCCGCTACCCCGTCAATTAAAAATAATAAAACATATTGTCCGATAGAATTCCAATCAAGCATGGTTTGGGCCCCCCTGTGCGATTTCGGAATTCATGCTCTTTATAGTGTAGTGAACAATTATAGGAACAAATGAATATATGAACAAATCACCGATGCTCATTATTGAAAAACCCGTATCTATGTAATCTGACAGAAAACTCAGCTTTGTTGTGTCTGAAAACATAATATGCAGATTATCGTATCCTCCGCTCAGACCTTCCGCCTTAAAATATCCGGTTAGTTTTGACAGTGTAGGATATACGGGCATATGCCCGTCATTTGCTCTAATACAAATTTTGTTGAGTAATGTTCCGAAGAGCATGAACCCGGAACTTACCAGGGCCTGTCCATACAATTTCCTTGAGATAATAGGCAGTAATAATGATAGCATGGACATCTTCTGTACATATGATGAATACTTGATATAATCATAGTTTCCGCGAAATATTAATACCCAAAAACACATATGCACGATTTCAACAATAAATAGAGGATAGAAATCGATGCTTCTAAAAATGCAAGATATTTTGTGTTTTTTTATTTTTGCTGTTAATAAACCAATAAGAATAAATAGAAACACAGAGTCCTCACCTTCAAATAAATATGCTTAAGTAACAGTTGCGCAATTCTACCATTGTGTATAAAATATAGCATAAAGAATGTCGAAATGCAACACAATTGGTATATAAATTCACGGTAACTAAAGTTTATAAGGTCCTTCGTTGCAATACATCACTTATATTGTCGATAATATCATCGGCAATTATACTGTGTTCCCCCAGTTTAGGAGCTGCACTGTCTCCTGCCAACCCATGAATATAAACCCCAAAAGTAGAGGCCTCCAAATTGCTCATTCCATGTGCCAACAATCCTGCAATTATTCCTGTCAAAACATCCCCGGATCCGGCTGTAGCCATTCCGTTATTACCCGATTGGTTCAGATAAACACTTCCTTTTCCATTTGCTACTACCGTTCTTGTATCTTTTAAAACACATACTATATTTTTCTTTTTTGCATATTCCTCTGCTTCCTCTATAATGTTTTCTTCTATTTCACTGATGTCTTTTTTGATAAGCCTTGCCATTTCACCCAAATGGGGTGTTAATATTATATTGTTATTGTGATCTTTGAGTATTCCCGGATGTTCCGCTATTATATTTATTCCGTCTGCATCAATTACTAAAGGAACATCTGAATCCGGTATTAAAATATCCAAAATAGATTTTGTAGTTTCATTTTTTCCCATTCCCGGACCCATTATAATTACGTCCGCCCATGATATTTCTTCTTTTAAATCCTCTATATCAATATTATTACTGTCATATGTACCCAAGATTGCTTCGGGAAGCATGGCTTGGAGTATGGTTCTGTTTTCATTTGGAATATATAGTTTTACCAATCCGGCACCCATTCTATATGCGGATTTTCCTGCAAGATATGCTGCACCGCCCATATTTATGCCACCTGCAATAACCAAAACCTTTCCGTATGTTCCCTTATGTGAGTGACTGCTCCTTTCAGGAATTTTATCCAGGTCTTCTTCAGTATAGGAGTATACAAAAGGAAGTTTCTCCTCAAATCCAACATCAGTAATCCCTATATCCTTTGTTTTTACTACTCCTGCATATTCCGCTCCCGGATATAATACCAATCCGACTTTTTTATATGCAAATGTTACAGTTTTTTTCGCTTTTATGGCAACCCCCATAACTTTTCCCGTATTGGCAGATATCCCTGATGGGATGTCTACAGATAGAATATCAGCCTCAGCCCGGTTCATCTTTTCTATTATTTGTGCATACCTACCTCTGACCGGCATTGATATACCGACACCAAATATGGCATCAACTATAGTTGTGTATTCATCAAAATTTGCATCTTTGCAAATTTTTATACCGTAGTTTTTCACAATCTGCATCTGTTGTTGGGTTGACGGGGTACATTTTTCCTCATCTCCGGCAAATAATATGGTTACATCT
>CAYOQX010000250.1:0-2175 GCA_964406195.1 uncultured Alkaliphilus sp.
AGTACCGTTGCGGACAAATACGGAAGGACCCTTTATGTGTCGGGGGAGGAATCCGAGGAACAAATAAGGATGAGGGGAGAGAGGCTGAATTCCCTTTCCGATGATTTATATATAGTTTCGGAGACAAATGTAGGTGTCATAGAAAAATATATAGAAGAATATGAACCCGTGTTTGTTATTATAGATTCTATTCAGACATTATTTAGAGAAAATCTCTCGTCCGCACCGGGAAGTGTTTCACAGGTGAAAGAATGTTCGAATAATTTGATGAGAATAGGTAAATCCAGGGATATCCCAATATTTATAGTTGCCCATGTTACAAAGCAGGGGGAATTGGCGGGACCCAGGGTTTTGGAACATATGGTGGATGCCGTACTGCACTTTGAAGGGGATAGGACCCGGGAGTTCAGGATACTGAGGGCGCTGAAAAATCGTTTCGGGACAACCAGTGAAATAGGTATGTTCGAAATGAGGGAAGAAGGATTGGTTGAAATAGTCAACCCTTCCGCTATGTTTTTAGAATCGCTGACCACGGAGGCCGAAGGTTCAATTGTAGTTGCCACATTTGAGGGGACAAGGCCCCTGTTGGTGGAGATACAGGCTCTGGTGGCTCCTTCAAATGCAGGTTTCCCCAGGCGCACTTCCATAGGGATTGATTTAAACAGACTAAATCTGATTATTGCGGTTTTGGAGAAGAAAATAGGACTTCCTTTAATGCACGAAGATGTCTATGTTAATGTGGTAGGAGGGCTTAAACTGGAAGGGACATCCGCGGACCTGGGTGTTGCCATGGCTATTTATTCCAGCATGAGGGGTGTACCCATTAAATCAAAGGATATAATTGCCATGGGGGAAATCAGTCTGACGGGAGAACTCAGACCTATAGGTCATTTGGAGCAAATGGTAAAAGAAGCGGAGAAGATGGGTTTTACAACCTGTATTATACCTCAGAAAAACAAAATCAGGTTGGAAGAAAACGGTATGAAATATGAAGAGATAAACACTTTGAGGGGGGCCTTGGATCTGTTGAACTAGGCCGATACTTCGGCTGTATATAATAGGAAAAATTGTTCGGACGGATGGCCTTGAAACAGACGGGATAAATGATTATACTATCTCTGTAGATTAAATAATAAAATAATGCTAAAATTAATATTGGCGGTGCAAAACCAGATGTTGTTATGGTTAATAGGCTGTAAGGGAGGCAGAACTTTTGGAGAAAACACAAGTTAAGGAGGCTTTGTCGGATGAAGCCCGGTTATTTGAGGCTATCAGGATGATAGCGCCGGGTACGGACCTGCGGGAAGGTTTGGAGAATGTATTAAAAGCAATGACGGGGGCACTTATAGTTATTGGTCATACTGAAGAAGTAAAGGACATGATAGACGGCGGTTTTGCTATAAATGTGGATTTCTCCCCAGCTTATCTTTATGAGTTATGTAAAATGGACGGAGCTATTATTTTAAGCAATGACTGTAAAAAAATTCTCTATGCCAATACCCAAATAATGACGAATGCCTCGATTCAATCGGCGGAAACGGGAGCACGTCACAGGACGGCGGAAAGGGTTGCAAAGGCAACCGGACAGGTGGTTATATCAATTTCGCAGAGGCGTCATATCATAACATTATACAGGGGGGAAAGTAAATACATTGTTCAGGATACGAACAAAATACTGACCAAAGCCAATCAGGCAATCCAGACCCTTGAAAAATATAAATCCGTGTTGGATCAGGCTACAATAAATCTGAGTGCCTTGGAATTTGAAGATTTGGTTACAGTGTATGATGTGGTTACGGTAATACAGAGGACCGAGATGGTTTTAAAGATAGTGCATGAGATAGAGAAATATGTTTATGAGTTGGGCAGTGAGGGCAGGCTGGTCAGTATGCAGATGGAGGAACTGGTGGACAACGTTATACAAGACGGTAAAAATGTAATTATTGATTATAATATGAATCCCGATATTGAGGAGAATGAAATAGAGAGAATGTTGCGAGAGCTGTCCTCCGAGGAATTGCTGGATTTATCTACTATATCGGGAATATTGGGGTACGGTTCCGATGTGGATGCATTGGATACTTCCATATCCACAAGGGGTTACCGCATACTGAACAAAATACCCCGTCTTCCTTTGGCGGTAGTAGAAAATCTATTGGATGAATTCCCCAACTT
>CAYOQX010000251.1:0-2173 GCA_964406195.1 uncultured Alkaliphilus sp.
GCTGTTTTTGCAAATTTCATTTCTTACCTCCACAATCTTTTCTATTATAACACAAAGATAAAAAGATAGTAGTTTTTTCTTTACTTATTTTTAGTAATTAATACTTGCCAAACTTAATTTCCTTTTTTTAAATAGACTAAATTACTCTTTTATTTTATTACTAGTCCTAATAATTAATTTTCCCATATTTGCCAGTTGCTTTTTGACCAACCAACAACTTTTTTTATCTCAATGTTCCTCTTGCTTCTTAACTAAATCAGTGTTAACATTAATTAAACCGTTGATAAGGGAGTAAAACTACAACAGTTCTTAAAGAGAGTTTGGGATGGTGGGAACCAAATAGAAAACATTGTAGATAAATGGGCCTTTGAGGGCGAAAACAAATAATAGTAGTTTTCGACGTTAGCTGACGTTACCAAGCAGAAATGTGATTGCATTTCGTAAGAGGTTATTTTCTTTTAAATAACAATAAAGGTGGCACCGCAGATTATTATAATTTGTCCTTTTTAAATACAAATAGTATTTAGGAAGGATTTTTTATTTTTAAAAAAGAAAAGGAGAAAAATGAAATGAACAATATTAATTTTAAAAACTATTTAAAAAATTATCCCAACAAAAAAGGATTTTTCGGGAAGTATGGAGGAGTTTTTACCCCTCAAGAATTAGAGGCTGCCTTAAATGAGATTACAAGAGCTTATTTTGAAATTTCAAAAACAAAAGCATTTAAAGATGAGTTAAAAGAAATCCAAACTCATTTTCAAGGACGACCAACTCCTATTTATTATGCTAAAAGACTAAGCAATCATTTAGGCAACGGCAATAAACTCTTTTTAAAAAGAGAGGATTTAAATCACACTGGGGCCCATAAGCTAAATCACTGTATGGGAGAAGCTTTAGTTGCTAAAAAAATGGGTAAAACTAAACTAATCGCTGAAACTGGAGCCGGGCAACATGGCGTCGCGATCGCTACCGCTGCTGCTTATTTCAATTTACAATGCGAGGTTCATATGGGAGAAGTTGACGTTATTAAGCAGGCAAACAATGTTAGTAAAATGAAAATACTTGGTGCGAAAATAATCGTTGTTAAAGAAGGCGACAAAACGTTAAAAGAAGCCGTTGATAGTGCCTTTAATGCTTACTTAAATGATTATCAAAACTCTCTTTATGCGATCGGTTCTGTAGTTGGACCACATCCTTTTCCAAAAATGGTGAGAGATTTTCAAAGCATTGTTGGTAAAGAAGCAAAAAAGCAAATTCTTAAACATACCAACAAACTTCCCGATTATGTCATTGCTTGTGTTGGTGGTGGTAGTAATGCGATGGGAATATTTAGCGCTTTTATTGAAACTGAAAGTGTTAATTTAATTGGTGTAGAAGCTTTAGGTAAAGGAGCTTCTTACGGTCTTCATTCCGCTGCCATCACTTATGGTAAAGAAGGGATAATGCATGGCTTTAATTCTTTAATGTTAAAAGATAATAATGATAATCCAGCTCAAGTTTATAGCATTGCTAGTGGACTTGATTATCCTAGTGTTGGACCTGAACATGCTCTTTTACACGACTTAAAAAAAGTAGCTTATAAAACTGTTTCTGACAAAGAAGCTTTAGAGGCTTTTTTCTTGCTTTCTAAACTTGAGGGAATAATACCTGCTCTTGAAAGTAGCCATGCTCTCGCTTACGCGTTTAAGTTAGCCAAAAAAGTAACTAATAAAAACATCCTTATTAACCTCTCCGGAAGAGGAGATAAAGATGTCGATTTTGTTATCGAAAACTATCCACATTTAAAATAAGTTAAGTGCTCTTTGAAAAATTATCTATTTATTAAACGGTTATATAAATCAGGTTTTGTAGTGCTTTTTAAAAAGTCAACGTATTTTGCATAAAAACCTTCTACTCTTTCACTAACGCCACCTATAATTGCATATCCATAGCCAAAGGCTTTCATCGCTTCTAAAGTCGTTAACAAAAGTATTTGACCGACATTAAGACCACGATAATCAGGATCAATACCAGTTGGGCCAAAATAACCTTTACTAGTAGCGTCATAACAAGCAAAGCCAATTATTTCACCTTCAAGAGTGGCGATAAAACAACTAGGGTTATCTTTATATAAAGCTGCTTTTACTTCGCTTGCCCAACCTTCAGTAAAATGTTTTCCTACAAAACTAACGAC
>CAYOQX010000252.1:0-2169 GCA_964406195.1 uncultured Alkaliphilus sp.
AATTTATCTATTTTTAAATCTACATATACTTTCTGACCATTTTTTAATTCTCCTCTTAGTAGCATATCTGAAAGTTCGTCTTCTATATATCTTTGCACAGCTCTTCTTAAAGGTCTGGCACCATATTTTTCATGATACCCTTCTTCCAATATGAAATCCTTGACTTCATCTGAAATTGTAATGCCCATTTTCTTTTCTTCTACATCCGAGATTACTTCTTCCAACATAAGGTCTACAATCTGTCTTAATTCGTCTTTAGACAATTTTGTAAATACTATGGTTTCATCGACCCTGTTCAGAAACTCCGGCCTGAATATTTCCTCTAATGCTCCCTTAACACGGCTTTCCAGGGCCTCATAGCCTCTCTTGCCGAAACCTATGCCGCTGGATTTTAATTGTGTTCCCGCATTAGATGTCATAATTACAACCGTATTTTCAAAATGTACGGTTCTTCCCTGACTGTCCGTTAATCTACCGTCATCCAAAATCTGGAGCAGCATATTAAAGACATCCGGATGGGCCTTTTCAATCTCATCTAAAAGTATAACCGAATAAGGTCTTCTCCTGACCTTTTCCGTTAACTGTCCTCCCTGATCATATCCTACATATCCCGGAGGGGCACCTATCAGTTTAGAAACTGTGTGTTTTTCCATATATTCGGACATATCCAAGCGGATCATTGAATCCTCACTGCCGAATAATTCCTCGGCTAACGCCCTTACCAATTCTGTTTTCCCTACACCCGTAGGTCCGACAAATATGAATGATGCCGGTTTTTCCTTTTTTCTGAAACCTGAGCGGTTACGCCTTATAGTTCTTGACAGGCTGGTAATGGCCTCATGTTGGCCTATTACCCTCTCGTGTAAATGATCTTCAAGATTTAACAATCTGCCGGCTTCTTCTCTGGTAATTTTGCCTACAGGAATATTTGTCCAGGATTCAATTACATAAACCACATCATCTATTGTAAGATTGGTGTCATCTACATTTTCTTCCAATTCCGCTATTTTATCTTGAAGCCTGCATTCATCCGCCTTGTATTGGGCGGCCTCTTGATAATTATTGGTCCTGGAGACCTCGTCCTTCTTCTCCTCTATGGCCTGCAATTCTTCTTTCAAGTATTCTAATTCTACGAGTCCAAGGTTTTTCAGATTTGCCCTCGACCCGGCCTCATCTATTACATCTATAGCTTTATCGGGCAAATATCTGTCCGTAATATATCTTTCCGATAGTCTTACAGCCGATTCTATTACCTCATCTGATATTTTAACCCTGTGATAATCCTCATAATAGTTTTTGATTCCTTCCAAGATTTCAATAGTATCCTCAACTGTAGGTTCTTCTATCATCACCGGCTGGAATCTTCTTTCCAGGGCGGAATCCTTTTCAATATGCTTTCTATATTCATCCAATGTAGTTGCACCTATAACCTGAACTTCGCCGCGAGCCAGAGCCGGTTTTAAAATATTGGCCGCATTCATAACGCCGCCGTGTACCTCTCCCGCACCCATAATGTTGTGGACCTCATCTATTACCAAAATTATATTTCCATATCTTCGAGCTTCTTCTATAATCGCTTTCATTCTGCCCTCGAATTGCCCTCTGAATTGGGTTCCGGCCACAATAGCCGTCAAATCCAATAAATAAATTTCAGAATTAAATAATTTCGCCGGGACCTGTCTTTCCACAATTCGGACGGCTAAACCTTCCGCAATGGCGGTTTTACCCACGCCCGGTTCCCCGACCAATATCGGGTTATTTTTGGATCTTCTGTTTAATATCTGCACTACTCTATCAATTTCTTTATGTCTGCCTACTACTTTATCTACATCTCCGCTTTCCGCACTGTCCGTGAGATTAATTCCATAGACATCCAAATATTTTTTCTTTCTATTTTTCTTCACTTTTCTCCTCGGAAATTTTTCTTCTATATGTTTTTTTCTCCGGTCGTCCTTTTTTCTTTCATAATCATCATTTGACTTTCCATCGGTATCCAAATCTTCTTTTTTATCTTTCTTAAAAATACCCAAAGAACCCTTGAATAGGTCACCTAAAATATTTTCTTTCCCCATATCATCCAAATCTATTTCCTCGAATACATCATTCATTTGTTGGGATAAGGCATTCATTTCATCCTCTGACATACCTGTTTGTTCCATTAACTGATCT
>CAYOQX010000253.1:0-2146 GCA_964406195.1 uncultured Alkaliphilus sp.
CGTAAATGAAATAAAATCAATTTTTGCAAAGATTGCACAGGGAAAACCAGTTGATGATTTATCAGATGTGTTTGACAAGAATACAATATTTCATATACTTGCTATATCACCCAATGCAGCAAGATTAGCGGTAAGATTTTTCATATCGAATTCTTTTGGAGAATTTATAAAAAAGATAGCAATGCATTATCAGGATTTAAAAATAGAAAAACAATATCCTTCTGATCCTGATGTTTTTTCAGTATGGAAATTATTAAACGAAACCGTGTCACCAAATTCCAAAGACAAAGCAGCCACACCATTAATGGCAGGAGCTACCTTAAAAGCCATCATTACAGGAACACCCTATCCCGCAAGTTTGTATAATTCTATCATGCTAAGGATTAAAGCAGAAAAAGATATAAATTATTACAAGGTGTCAATAATTAAGGGATATTTATTAAGAAAATATAATAACACTAATAAATTTAAGGAGGTATTAACAATGGCACTTAATGAGGATAGCGACAATAGGGCCTATATCTTTGGAAGATTATTCGCAGTTTTAGAAAAGGTTCAGCTTGATGCAAATCCAGGAATAAATACAACTATTAAAGACAGGTATTTTACATCTGCATGTGCAACACCGGCATCAGTTTTCCCGATTTTACTAAGATTATCGCAACATCATATTTCAAAGGCGGAATATGGATATGCAAGTGATAAAAGGATAGCTAATATTTTAGAAAGGTTAGATGTCGATAACAATCCATTTCCATCAAATCTATTATTAGATGAGCAGGGTGTGTTTATTTTAGGTTATTACCATCAAAGAAATGCAATATATAGTAAAAATAATAAAAAAAGTGGGGGGAAATAATCATGAGTAAATCAATTAAGAACAGGTATGAATTTGTAATTTTATTTGAGGTGGAAAATGGGAACCCTAATGGGGATCCAGATGCGGGTAATATGCCAAGAATAGATGCTGAAACTGGCTATGGGATAGTTACAGATGTATGCCTAAAGAGAAACAGTGAAAGGAGATAAGAAGGGTTATAAAATATATATAAAAGACGGTGTTCCTTTGAATACCAGTGATAGATCGGCATATGAATATTTGGGTATTAAGGAAAAAGATGCACAAAAAAGCAAAGGTGAAAAGGACATTGAGATTAGGGATTTTATGTGTGAGAATTTTTTCGATATAAGAACATTTGGGGCTGTTATGACTACCTTTGTAAAGGCTAAACTAAATTGTGGACAAGTTAGAGGCCCTGTTCAAATAGGGTTTGCAAGAAGTATTGACCCAATAGTCCAACAGGAAATAACTATTACCAGGGTTGCAATTACTACAGAGGAAGATTTTAAGAAGAAAGGTACCGAAATGGGCAAAAAACACATAATACCTTATGCCTTGTATAAGGCGGAGGGATATATTTCTGCAAACCTAGCTAAAAATGTAACTGGATTTTCAGATGAAGATTTACAACTTTTGTGGGAAGCAATTATAAATATGTTTGAACATGATCATTCAGCTGCAAGAGGAAAAATGAGTGTTAGGGAATTAATTGTTTTTAAACATGAAAGCGAATTTGGAAATACGCAAGCGTACAGGTTATTCGACACAGTGAAGATAAAACGTTATGATGAAAATAAACCAGCTAGGGCCTATTCCGATTACAATATAAGTGTTGATATAGAGAAAGTTCCAAAAGAAGTTCAGTGCATTAGAATGATATAATGGAGTATAATGAGCAGGATTTTCTATTACTATCTGGTATACAGCATTTCTCATTTTGCAAACGTCAATGGGCGCTAATACACATTGAACAGCAGTGGAGAGAAAATTTTCACACGATTGAGGGTCAAATTCTTCATGAGAAAACACATGATAATACCATCAAAGAAAAACGTGGGGATATAATTATTTCCCGCGGAATGGCAGTTTTTTCACGTTCACTGGGGATAACTGGAGTTTGCGATGTTGTTGAACTACATAGGGCAACAAATGGGGTAAAAATATTCGGTCAGAAAGGAACCTACAAACCAATTCCCATAGAGTACAAAAGAGGCAAACCGAAAAAAGATGAATCTGACATATTACAATTATGTGCACAGACTATGTGCCTTGAGGAAATGTTATTATGTGAAATTTCAGAGGCTT
>CAYOQX010000254.1:0-934 GCA_964406195.1 uncultured Alkaliphilus sp.
GCTGATAATAGCATTCGTATTAATATTTATGGGTTTTTCACTGCCGGCCGGAACTCAAGATGACCCCGGGGACGGCATAAAACAGGAAGTAGGTACGGCGGATGCCGGGGCGACGGAATCTGAAAAAGATGCCGAGGATACAAAAACTGAAATAGGATTAACCGATATCGAAAAAGGCCTATTAGAAAAGGCATATGAAGATTTTACTGAATCGGAAAAGGAAATTTTTGCACTAATACTTGGAAAATTTCCGAAACTCAGCAAAAATATGCAGGATAAACATAAGGCTGATATTGAAAGACTGAAAACAGAAAGGGATGAATTTCAGCAGCAGGATAAAATTGCAGAAGAAAAAAGCACAGAAGCAGAAGATAGCCTTAAGGTTCACTACATAGATGTTGGGCAGGGCGACTGTGCCTTGGTTCACACGGGCAGCTCTGCCATGCTAATCGATGCCGGTAATAAAAAAGACGGACCCTCTATTGTAGGCTACATAAAAAACCAAGGCATCAAAAAACTTGACTATTTTATATTGACTCATCCTCACGCTGATCACATAGGCGGGGCGGCCAATGTTGTAAATAATATTGATATAGACAAAATTCTTATGCCTAAAGCTACGCATACCAGTAAAACTTTTGAGGATCTGTTAAACATTATAAAAAGTAAGGGACTTAAAATCACTTCTCCTGCACCAGGTGACAACTATGCTTTGGGCAGTGCGAATTTTAAAATCCTTGCATCGAATGATGGAAATACACTTAACAATAATTCCATAGTAAATAGGTTAGTCTTTGAAAATACATCTTTTATGTTTGCGGGAGACGCCGAATCGGCCACAGAATCATTAGTCCTGCAAAGGGGATATAGTATAAAATCCGACGTTTTAAAGGTAGGCCATCATGGATCAGGAACCTCGACAACTGAAAGCTTT
>CAYOQX010000254.1:944-2136 GCA_964406195.1 uncultured Alkaliphilus sp.
ACACGCGGTCATAAGTGTTGGGAAGGGAAATTCTTATGGACATCCGGACCAGGCTACGTTAAACAAATTGTCAGCCGGGAGCGTAGAGATATTCAGGACAGATGAATCAGGTACTATAATAGCGACAAGCGACGGCAACACGATAAGTTTTAATAAAAATCCAAGCCAGGGAACAGCAGGCATGAAGAAAACAGACGAAACAGTTAAAAAAGAAGAATCTTCGGAACTGCGATACATCGGAAACAAAAACTCAAAGATATTTCACAAAAGTACATGCAGTTCTCTACCAATAGAAAAGAACAGGATATATTTCGAGAGTATAGAAGAAGCGAAGAACAAAGGCTACAGACCTTGTAAGAGGTGCAATCCATAGGGGGAATATAAAATGAAAATAATAATTGATAGATTTGAGGGGAGCTTTGCCGTTGTAGAACTCTCTGATATGACCTTTGCCGATATGCCGGTTTCCCTTGTGCCAGAAGGTGCTAAAGAGGGGGACGTACTGTCTATCAAAATTGACAAGGAAGAGACTGAAAACCGAAGGAAAAGGATTGAAAAATTAATGGACGATCTTTGGGAGTGACTGCATGGATCAGTCGCTTTTCTAGACAAATTTATTGTGTTTTATATTTAAATTATGGGTTTTGATGACAATTTGTACAATTTATGATACAATTTATATTAGTAGATATAAAAAAACAATTAATTAACCGCAATGGCTATTGTATGTCGCATGAATTTACCTTTACCAACCGCAGTGTTAAGAAATTTAGGGATAAGGCCTTGCTTTCCAGGGGCTCAAATAATTTATGTTTCTTCTAAAATCAAGGACTCGGTTGGGGAAAAATGAGTGGCGGGCATAATGTGCAGGGTTTGTTGGATAGGTTTGATGTGTGTTTGGCTAATTACGTAGGGTTTAAGATTAACAAGAGTTGTTTTTAAATAAAGATTATCTGAGTATACATCTGATGATGAAATCTGTTTAAGATTAACAGGAGTTGTTTTTAAATATAATAGTTTGGCTATGATTATGGGGTGCAATCCTGTTTAAGATTAACAAGAGTTGTGTTTTTGCAAAAAATTAATTGTTTTTTGTTGTGAAAAAATAGTTCGCCCAGCGAACTATTTTTGTGTTATCTTCGCTTTTTTAAAAATAGGATTTAAACATACCCTACATATTGGCACATAGACG
>CAYOQX010000255.1:0-298 GCA_964406195.1 uncultured Alkaliphilus sp.
TACCCTTTTCCTTTATTCCTTTAAATACATTTTGATTGAATTCACCCGGATCATAGGTAGTTGCAGCATGTGGATAAATATTGTGGTGTACAAGCGTATTTACAGCGGAACCTACACTAAATATATAGGCAAGTCCATTTTCCTTAATATACCTCACATTTTCTATCTCTTCATTCAAAGACGGTCCCGCAGCTACTATCACTGCGGGGCTCCCCTTAAATTGGTCTTTATTTTCTATTATTATATTTGGGGTAAACAGAACATCTTTGAAGTTCCTCATACTGTTTTCTATCCATCT
>CAYOQX010000255.1:325-2112 GCA_964406195.1 uncultured Alkaliphilus sp.
GGAACCTATAATTTACAGCCAGTGAACCTTTTTTATCCCTCACTATGTTTGAAAATATCTCTTTAAATTTTTCATATTCATTGGGGAAATTTTGTTTATGAGAAGGTAACTCTATTATTACAAGTTCCTCCGTATTCAGATCCATAAATTTATTTATGCTGTTTGCAATACTGTCCAAGCCGATGCTTATTTCCGCCAATCTATTTCTTTTAAAACCCCCTAAATCCACATTTGCAAGGAAATTATATATCAATTCCGGCACAGGTTCATATATATAGCATTTTATATCCGGGTATCTCTCCAAAATCAACTTTATATGATATCCTAAACCGGTTCCGTAAAATATAATAGCTACCCCGTTCCTTATTTCTTTATACTTTTCTACTATTGCTTCTGCTTCCCTCATAGGATTATATCTACTATGCAAGTATATTTTTTTATTATTTTTATTGATATATAAGGTTTTGTCCCCTTTTCTTGTTTCCTCGGTTTTTATAAAATCCTTATCAATGTTGTTTTCTAATGATTTAAATGTGTTCCATGTGTTAGGGTGTGTTTTTCTTAATATGTTTATATTATCAAGCAAAATCATTGTTACTCCACCCTTTCTCCTATTATTTTTCCCAGTTTTTCTTTCATATCTTCGAAAATGGGCATTATTTCATAGGAAAGTATATCGGCTATGGAAACTAGGTCAGTGTCCCTAAGGATTTCTTCGAATTCCCCCATCAATTCTTTTAAGGAATATACATCCTGTGCATATAGATTCCACTGTTCGTAGCTTTTAACTATATCTTTAAGTTGTGGATTCGAGTCTATAGATACAAAACCGTCTATTATCCAATTAAACCCCTCAATTAGGTTGATCAGTTTGCCCCAACTGTCCCCATCGGGTGTTTTGTAAAACTCATCAGACAGTATTTCTATTTGAGGACATGTTTTTTCTATATAATCCATCGTGGACAGTATAACTTCCTGTGATGTTTCCGTTATTGTTTTGGCTACTACCTCAATTTTTTTTATATATTTTATATTATCTGAAAAATAACTATAGAAATTATTGTACAGTTCATATCCGTCAACAATCAGATGGCTCAGTATCAAATTGGAGTTTGTTATTATTTTATCAATTTTGTCAAGCATATTATCTATGTTGTTCCTGCTATTTTCATATTCCAATACCCGGTCCAGTATATGCAGTTCCATTTAAATTACCCCCAAAAATTTATATAAATCCACATTTTCCTTTATGTAACATATCGGCAAAAATAGAATTTTGTTAATCCTACTTAGGTATTCTACTATAATCGACAATTTCCTTCTTTTAGGATATAAACAACAAATTGCTGCTGTTATAAAAAGTGTCGAGGTGATGTTCGAATGAATTCGAACCTGCGTTTATAGGAAAATGAATCCGCCAATATGGAAAATAACATAATGAATCTGTCTCTACAGGAAATAATATAATGAATTCGTCGCTACTGAAAAACAATATAATAAATTTGTCACTCTTGCCATACCGATCCTTTATGGACAGCGAACGGCAGACTGCAGGCGAAGGCTAAAGGCACAGCAGGTGGAACGGGAGCAAACGGGGGGCTGATTCCCCATGTCTGGTACTTATTTACATAATGGGACAAAACTCCCGTCCCGTGTCCCATAGTGTGAAAAATCCCCTTCCGGCTGAAATCCTGTTTTGATTCTTGCTGAAGAAGGGGATTTTATTTCCCAATAAATTATTCTTTTGATATTATGGTAATTTCCAGATATCCACTAATTCACCTGCT
>CAYOQX010000256.1:0-2110 GCA_964406195.1 uncultured Alkaliphilus sp.
TATGTCTTTGAATCTGTTGCTGATGTCAGTATTACATTTCTCTTTTCAACTTTCAACGTTCCAGGAACATAACTAATTGAATAATTGTATAGCGAGCTACTAATAACAGCATCACTTGCGACCAATTTATTTAAATAAGTTCCCGCATTAGTTTGCTGTCCAAGTATATTAAGACTTGTGATTGAATCTCCAGTCTCAAGTCCCGATACAGTTACATATTTAGCTATATCTGCTGTATCTATTGTTCCGTTCGGTGCTCCTTTAGCAGTTCCATCATATGTATATGTCTGATCTATTACTGTTATTGTTACAGTTTTAGTTGGTTTCGTATAACTAATCGTATAGTGTGCATATACATCTTCTGTAAGTCCTGTAAACTTTCCAGATACAGTTGCTGTCCTATATACAACACCAAGCGTTGCCATATTACTTCCTGTTACAAATTTAGTTCCTGCATTATGTGCTTCAGTACACCATCCATCAAATACAAAACTAAATCCTAATGCTTTTAAATCGTCAAGAGATGTTGCATTATCAACGGTAGTTGCAGGAATATCATAATCACCATTCTTTACAAATACCTTAGCCGCCTCAAGATCTATTTCTACACTAACACCAGAAGTAAACGTCGAGCCACGAGAACCAGATTTTGATGCCAATGTAGTTCCGCTACTACTATTATGGAAATTCAATGTGACATCCTGTTCCCACTGTGCAGTAAAGGTGACAGTTCTTGTAACCTGATTATGTAACCCATTAACTTCATAAGAAGTGCCTAAATCATCTTTCCATCCAGTTAATGTATATCCGTTACGAGTTGGATTAGAAATTGTTGGCATATTACTTCCAACTGTCTGATTAGTATATGTTTTCGAAGTGCCCGAGAAACTAGTACTTGTTCCACCATCTAAATTATATGTTACCGTTACTTGCTGCTTAACTAGCTTTACATATACTGTCGTATCAGCTGAAAGACTTTTTCCAAATACATACTTAGTTGTACAAGAAGTATTAGTGTAATAACCTTCAATTTGGTAATCAGAAGGAATACCGGTAAGATAAAAATCTGATGAAGTACCTGGCTCAAGTACAGTTGTATCAGTCAAATATGTTCTAGAGCCTAAATTTTTTCCATTAGCACTTGTATCGTTACTAACACTTACAAAGGAAAGAGTATTAGACATAAATCTTAAATCCAAATGATATTTGTAATATCCACCATCCGGATTTCTTATTTCTTTATCATGTTCACTCGTATTCCAATTAAATAATGCAGTTTTCTTACTTCCTGCATATCCATTAAGATCCAATTGAACTTTATCGAGATTATTAGCAATATTATTACCAGAATTCTGTAATCCTTTACCTTGAAGCGTAGTTTTGTCAATAGAACTAATTGCATCAATAACGTCATTCAAATCATCTTCTGAATTTATATATGGGCTTGTTTTGCCAACAAAGAATGATTTTGGAAGAGTTATTGTACCAACTGCTGCATATCCATCATCTTGAACATAACCTATTCCAAGAAGGTTTTTCATATCTGAATTTAATCCAGCAGCAGTACCATCTGTTACATATACAGCAACACTTACCATTGAATCTGTTACTGTAACATAAAAATTATCAGTGTGCGTAGTTCCATTCTTTGTATAAGAATATGTTATTGTTGCTGTTCCAGCTTTGAGTGCAGTAATTTTGGCTGACTTATAATAGTGTCCTTTGCTAGAAATATATGTTGTGCTCTCATTGTCGATAGATACTACAGTTGAATCCGAGGTAGTCCATGAACCGTCTTGATAAGAGTGTCTATTTTGGTCTGAGTAAAGATTATTATAATCCCCTACTTCCATTCTATATGAATGTGCAGCATCAACTGCCGTTGTTGATGTTCCAACCACATAAATTGAAAAATGCTCTGCGTCGAATTCAATTTCGCTTATTGAAGTTCCGCTAACATCTTCTGTTGTTTCTGTTTTCTGAACCTTGCCGTTTTCGTCAACGTGCATTACGCTAACTGTGTCTGCGTCTTTCGTAAGTTCTTTTATCCTAGAACCAGAAAATGTTACCTTAACGGCGCCGTTATCTGACCAAGCATCATTATCAAGCT
>CAYOQX010000257.1:0-2110 GCA_964406195.1 uncultured Alkaliphilus sp.
ACACAACCTCGGGTATGGTGTGTGTGTTCAGATACTGCTGCTTACTGTTCTGGACCTATTATCCAAGGTTCGGTTTCTAACCTCTTTGGCTGTTATATGGACCAATGGGGTTTTTATTTTGTCTTTAAATTGTCCCCATAAGGCTAATAATATATATAACTCCTACAAACGAAAAAGGGGGAAATAAAAAGAATGAAACTACAAGGTAAACATATTATAGATGCAAGCGATCTGTCTATTGAAGAATTAGATTCAATAATTGATTTGGCACTCGAAATGAAGGCAAATCCTGAAAAATTCAGCGACCTGTGCAAGGGTCAAATTATGGCTACATTGTTCTACGAACCCAGTACCAGGACACGTCTGAGTTTTGAATCGGCCATGATTCAAATGGGCGGGTCAGTAATCGGTTTTTCGGATGCGGAAAAAACCAGCTCGGCAAAAAAAGGTGAAAATATTGCGGATACCATAAAGGTTTTAAACGGCTATGCTCATCTCATTGTAATGCGCCATCCCAGAGAGGGGGCACCGCTTCTCGCATCCCAATATTCTGCAATTCCCATTATAAACGGCGGTGACGGCGGCCATCAGCATCCGACCCAGACATTAACCGACCTTTTGACTATAAGATATTATAAAAACAGCACTAAAAACATCAAAGTTGCCATATGCGGGGACCTGTTGTTCGGAAGATCGGTTCATTCTCTGCTTAAAATCCTGAGCAGATTTCCCAATATAGAATTTGTGCTGATTTCACCGCATGAACTGAGGATACCCTACTACCTGAAAAATGATTTGGTAGGGAAACATAATGTGAAAATACTTGAAACTACATCTTTGGAAAAATATATTGGAGATATAGACATACTATATATGACCAGAATTCAAAAAGAGAGGTTCTTCAGCGAAGATGAATACATCAAACTAAAGGACAGCTATATATTAACACCTGAAAAACTCAAACATGCTAAGGAAGATCTGCTGCTTATGCATCCGCTGCCACGGGTTAATGAAATAGACTATGCGGTGGACAAGGATCCCAGAGCAAAATATTTTAAACAGGCAAAACTCGGCTTATTTGCAAGAATGGCGCTTATAGCCCTATTATTGGGGAGGGATACCAATGCTTAAAGTAACAAAAATTACACAAGGTATAGTAATAGACCACATATCAACGGGAAACGGGCTCAAAATTTTTAATAAGTTGAGACTGGACCGCTTGGATATGCCCGTGGTTTTATTAATGAACGTAGACAGCGGTGTTTTAGGCAAAAAAGATATTATTAAGATACAGGATTATACAGATATAAACATAGACGTTTTAGGGCTCATTGACCAGAATGCAACTGTAAATATTATAAAAAACGGTAAAATTACATCCAAAACAAAGGTCGAGATTCCGACAAGGGTAAGAGGATTATTCCAATGTAAAAATCCGCGCTGTATAACAACCACGGATAATTATGCGGTATCGGAATTCACATTGGTTTCCAGTGATAAGTTGCAATATCGCTGCAATTATTGTGAAGAAATAACAAAATACAAACCGTAGGCATTCCATGTTGGAGCATGTCGGAGTACCTATTCAAAAGATAAAAAATTTCTAAAAAAACAGCCCCAAAGTAGAGGTTCAACCTACTTTAAGGCTGTTTTTTTATTGTTATAGGCAGATCGTTGGCTATAAACAATTCCTTAAGACCCGCCCACAATTTATCGACACCTTCTCTTTTTAATGAAGATACGGGTATTATTTTATCTTCGGGTGACATCCCCAGTTTCTCGCGAATGATTTTGAATTGTTTTTGATAGTTACCTCTGGAAATTTTGTCGGATTTTGTTGCAACAACAATTGCATCGTATCCGTAATACCTTATCCAATCATACATCATTTTGTCATCCTGTGTAGGCTTGTGACGGATATCTACTAAAAGTATTATTCCGTACAGATTTTTTCTGTTTTCCAGATAGGTTTCTATCATCTCACCCCAACTCAGTTTTTCGCTTGTGGGTACCTTTGCATACCCATATCCGGGCAGGTCCACCAGATAGAATTCCTCGTTGATTATATAAAAGTTAATTGTGCGTGTCTTCCCGGGACTGGAACTCACTC
>CAYOQX010000258.1:0-2092 GCA_964406195.1 uncultured Alkaliphilus sp.
GTCTCAGGAGTCATTGGGCAGTTTGCAGGGGGTATCCGGGTGGAGACGATGTTTATCGACGAAGGGTTCGGCAGTCTGGATGAGCAGTCTTTGGAAACTGCGGTGGAGACTTTATCCGCCATATCCGGAGAAGACTGCCTGGTGGGAATCGGCCCTTCCATCGGCTCCTGTTGCTTTGAAGTGGACAGCCCGGTAGCAGATGAGTTTATCGATGTCTGGCCAAAAGATAAAAATGAAATTGTTAAACCCTTGAAAAATGGGAAATTTACTATTGATTTATGGAATGCAAACAACATTCAATTGGAGGAGATGGGCGTGCCAAGGGGCAATATTACAACAGCTGCACTTTGTACCGCCTGTAATACTGATATATTTTTCAGTCATAGAAAAGAAAAAGGAAGGACAGGAAGTATGTCGGCGGTATTAATGTTGATATGAAATAACAATAAATGCAATTATAGTAATTAATTAATCCGGAACCGGTTATTGGAATGTATATCCAAACCCGGTTCCTTTTTATTTAGCATACAACCTCTTTTTGCAGGGAATGATAATTTTGAATTCAATTAGTAAAAAGAGGTGACAGATTATGCCCTTGGGATTAACACTCCTTGTTGTGGCAAGTATATTGGTTCTGTTTGGTGTAGGCCACCAGGTTCTAGACAGAATGCGGCTCAATGATAAAACAGCTTTATTATTTATGGCGGGAATTTTTATTGGAGGATTACTACCGGATATTTCACTTGGGAACCGTTTTTCAATTAATTTAGGCGGTGCGGTAATCCCCTTAATTTTAGCGGTATACTTATTTGTAAAAGCGGGGACGGCAAAGGAAAAATGGAGGTCGGTACTAGCTTCACTTGTGGCAGGTGCCGTCATTTATGTGGCAGGCAGGCTGCTGCCCCATGAACCTGAAAGCATGTTTTTCGACCCCAACTATGCATATGGAATTATAGCTGGAGTAGTTGCATATCTTTTTGGCCGCTCTAGAAGAGCATCCTTTATTGCAGGTATTATGGGTGTGATTTTGGCAGACATAGCTCAGGGCATTGAGAATATTGTTCGCGGTATCCCTGCGCCGATTCGCATCGGTTCCGCAGGTGCGGTGGATGCCGTAGTTATTTCAGGTTTTTTAGCAGTCCTTTTGGCGGAAGTAGTAGGGGAGCTACGGGAAAGACTGCAGGGTGGAACAGAAAAAAAGCATATGCGCTTTGACCATGGCGAATTTACCAGTGCCATAGGTGCTGAGGACATATCATCAGAGGATATGCCAGAAGAAAACCAGTCGAAGGAAAAAAATCCGGAAGTAGACAAGGAAGAGAATGTGCCGAAAGAAGATGATTACCCCGTAAAGGAGGAAAATTAATGAAAAAAATCATAAGCGGAGGGCTTTTGATTATTCTTTTGTTAACAGTGTTTTTTCCCGGTGGGGCATTGGCGGATGACTGGTTTGAATCCGAAAGAGGTTATTACACCCTTTTGGATGAAAACGGTAAGGAGTTAACTGCTATGGCACGGGAAATTTCTGTGGATGACGAGTATATCAGCGGCGAAAATAAACATTATATTGTAACGAAAGTGGATAAGAAAAAAAGGGAAGCCTATACCAGGCTACAAGGGGAAATTACCCTCCCCGCAGTAGCTCCAGGCGGGTTGATTCCTGCAGCTCAGCAGGATGATGGCAGCATATTACTATATTGCACCCATAACTCTGAATCCTATGTTCCGACAGATGGAACAGAAAGTATAGAGGGAGGTGGGGGAATCATCGATGTTGGAAAAGCTTTTGCGGAAAACTTAAAAAAGAAGGGAATCAACGCCGTTTTCAGCGATGAAAAACACGACCCCCATGATGCAGGTGCATATAGAAGATCCCGTCAGACCGCGGTTCAGCTTATTAAGGAAAATATGCCGGTTAAGGCAGTATTCGATATACACAGGGATGCGGTGCCCAAAAGTCATTATGTTACGGAAGTAGACGGCCAGGATATGAGCATGGTTCGAATCGTTATCGGAAGAAGAAATCAAAATCGAAAGGCTAACGAGGAGTTGGCATATAAGATCAAAGCGGTGGCAGACAAGACTTATCCAG
>CAYOQX010000259.1:0-2092 GCA_964406195.1 uncultured Alkaliphilus sp.
AAGCGTCTAAGAAAAAAGATATGTCTACATTAACGGTAACGCCCTTCCCGCCCTGAAAACTGGCAGGTTTGACAACCACACTTTTACCAAGCTCCCTGACCCACCGTTGTGCAGCATCATATTCGGTATTGTCAAAGATTTTTCCCTTTGACACAGGCACCCTTTTACCTGTTAAAACTTTAAAGGTTAGATACTTCTGTCTGCACGTTTTTACAGTTTCAGGGGAAATGGCTGAGGATCTATTGCCAATCAATCCGCCAATCAGTACGCCATCTTTATAAAAATAAGTACGCTTTTTATTAATTTCAACATGCAACCCTTCATTCCTTGCTGCGGAGCGTATAACATTTTTAATGGTCGGAATGGCCTCGTTAGCGTTATAACTGTTTGCATTGGTCTCTGCGCTAATCATTTTAACAATACCCACCGCTGGATGACTATTCATATTGCCTCCTAAGACAACATTTTTATAGTATAAAACGCAGTTCATTAATTTATTAAACGCTTATTAGCGACATAACAACGACAGACTGTCAATGATTCATCAATGTTTCTAGCGCATATTCAGCTATTTTTCTAGCAACATTCCTTGGCTTACCATAAGCCGGATAATGGTGCATTCCTATACCTGGTCGGCTATTGATCTCGATAACAATATAATTATCTTTTGTTGCAGGGCTAGCATGATCATGAGCCAATATATCTACGCCCGCTACCGCAAGCCCCGGCACTGCTGTGGCAGCTTTCTCCGCTATTTGTTTGAATGAATAATGCACTTCATCTGTTAAATCCATTGAATCAGCACCTGTTGCAATGTTTGATTTGATATCAATTATAACAACGGCTCCCTTGGGTGGTATTGTGGAAGGTCCGATACCTTGTTTTTTTAAAATAGATAGCCTATGTTCATTTAGTTCAATTAACCCTTTTTTTAGATTGGGGTTATCCATTCTTTCCCTGTTCTTTCTTTCAATTAATCCTGATAATGTATCAACACCATTACCTACGGCGTGAGGTAGAATGCGTTGGACTACAGCTGTGCATTTCCCCCCAATGACCAGGTACCTTGCTTCTGTCCCACCTTTAAAATATTCTTCCACAAGCACCTTACCAGACCTTACCGCCTTTTTCCACGCGCTTAAAAATTCCTTTTTGTTGCTAATACCAACAGTGACAGCTTCACCCCTACTGCCCCCAACTGGCTTCACCACTGCTGACGGCAGTTTTAAAGCGTAATGCATAGCCTGTTCTTTTTGTCTTCTAGAAAACGCATTACCCTTTGCTATAGAAACACCTTTTTTCTTTAAAAATTCTCTCGTTATAGCTTTATTGCCAATAATTTTAGCGCCTACCAACGAGGTGCCAGGCGGTATGGACTGCCAAAACAAAATTTTTTTGCCTTTAAAATCAGCAACAGTATATTTCCCAATGCGTTCTACCCTGCAACCCAAGTTTTCAAGCTCATAGGGTATCAATTTATACACAGCTAATGAATCTTTACCGTAAATGTTCCTCTTATACCGATTTATCTTAACCTTTACCAACTGCGCAATCATATTTAGATTATTGTTTTCAACAACTGCCTTGTTAATTTTTTTGTCTGCTATATAAAAGAAACCAAGTTTATCATTATTCAAATTTACTTTGCTATTCTCCGGCAAATCATCATTGAGAAACTTTAGAAACTTGTCAGCCTCATCGCTAGTTTTGATCAGTTTTGGCACAAAGCCACTAATTTTATTGTCTGATAATATTGGGTATAATCTTTGATTTACACGCCAACCATTTCTATTCTCATTTAGTTCCAATTGAATAATTACACTATAGGGCAATGCATTAAATTTGCCATAACGCCCGGGAGAATTGAAAACAAAGTTTCCGATTGAATAAACAACGGTCCCCTTCCCTCTTTTTTCACAATTACAGTACATATGAGTACCATGCCCAAATACATAATTAGCACCTGAGTCTATAAGATTTTTGCAAATATCCCTAATTTCACATACAACACCTGCATCCCTATAATCGTACCCTTGCCAGTGGGGGAATACAACAATTAAAGCAGTAGGGTCCTTTTTCCTTAAACGAGAAA
>CAYOQX010000260.1:0-2081 GCA_964406195.1 uncultured Alkaliphilus sp.
AAGAAGCCTTTCTTAAACTAAATCCTATCAAAGGAAGCATGCAAGTCGATTTTGGAGAGATGTTGGTGATGCATAATAAGATGCCAAGGAAAGTTTATGCCTTTTGCGCTAAGCTTTGCCATAGCAAGACGGAATTTGTTAAGGTTTATCCATATCAACGAACAGAATACTTTTTTGACGGTTTGAATTCTGCCTTTGCCTTCTTCAAAGGGGTGCCCCATGAGATTATCTTCGACAACCTAAAGCCAGCCGTAAAGGAAGTTTTAGAGGGGCCGGAAAGGGTTTTACAGGACGAATTTCTCAAATTTAAGTCTTTCTATTGTTTTGATGCAACATTTTGCGGCCCAGGCAAAGGGAACGAAAAAGGCATGATTGAAAACTTAGTTAAATATGTCAGGAACAACTACTTCCTTCCCTATCTTGAATTTACCGACTTTGAAACCCTTAACAGTTGGCTTTTAAAGCAGTGCCTGAAAAGACTTGAAAAAGGTATCCATGACGGAGAACCCTGGGCTAAGCTACTTCTACAAGAAGACTTTCTCCCCTTTGAAGATATTTATGAATACGCCCGCATTAAAGATGCCGCTGTTGATACATACCAATTAATCCATGTTGATAGGAACAGATACTCCGTTCCCACCCGTTATGTGGGTAGAAAAGTTCAAGTCAGGATCTATCCCTTCAAGATTGTTGTTAGCTACAAGGGAGAAATCATAGCAGAACACGATCGCCTATTTGGTAGGGATAAGGAAAACTTAAACCCCTATCATTATCTCTCACTTCTTCAAAAGAAAGCTAGGGCATATGATCAAGCTAAAGTTATTGCAGATTGGAAGCTACCGGCAGTTTATGAAGAGTATCACAGGCAGCTTAAAGCCCATCTGCAATCAAATTCAAAGGGAACTCGGGAATTTATCGACATCTTGAAGTTAACAGAAAGCTATGGGCTTAGCACAATCGGTAAAATCCTCAAGAAACTAGATGAAATAGGTCAGTATGGTTTTCAGGCAGTATTAAGTCAATTACGCTACCAGACAGAATGTACCGGGAGCAGACGGCCATTGGCAGAGGAGCACTTAGATGCTCTTAACATAGGTGATATTAAGACAAGCCATCTTCCACTATCGGCTTATGATAGCCTAGCAATGGAAGGAGGATGTAGACCATGATTGATAGCCTAAAAACAAAGCTCAAGCTCTGTCGCCTCTCAGGTATAAATGAACATTACGATCGTATTGTTAGCGAAGCTAACGAAAGAGGTTGGACCTATGATTCATTTCTGGAGGCATTATTGGACCAAGAAATTGCCACTAGGGAGGACAATCGTTTTCAAAGGCTTTTGAAGCAGGCCAAGTTTCCCACTTTAAAAACAATAGAACAATTTGATTTCTCTCAAGCTCCATACCTGTCTAAAAAGGAAGTTACAGATCTATTAGGTGGCCAGTTTATCGAGGAAAGGACTAACCTTTTGTTTTTGGGGGCTCCCGGCACTGGCAAAAGCCATATTGCTACATCATTGGGTGTAGAAGCTTGTAGGCGCGGGAAATCCGTTGCCTTTTACACTGCCGCAAACCTGGGGAATCTGCTAGTTGAAATGCAAGACGAGCAGCAATTGGGCAAGTTCATGAGCAAACTTAAAAAGGCAGAACTCCTTATCATTGACGAATTGGGGTACGTAGAATTATCCCGTCAGACCACCCAGCTGATGTTTCAAGTATTCTCTGAGAGGTATGAAAAGGGCTCTATCCTTGTTACCACTAATCTTGAATTTGCAGAGTGGACAAGTGTTTTTCATGACGAGAGAATGACAGCCGCAATATTAGATCGGTTGATTCATAATAGCAAGATCATGCTATTTAACGGTGAAAGCTTTAGATACCGGGCACAGAAAAATGGCCGACAAAAATCATAAAAAAACCAAGGTGATATTGTGCTTAGTGGCATTGTTCTTTGACAAATGAATAAAGTCATTTGGGGATTAAAAACCCATATATTTTTTACTTTTGGTGGTACACAATTAGGTTAGTAGGGTGGTACACTTTTCGCTTGACAAAAGCAATAGTTCTAATAATATAATAATA
>CAYOQX010000261.1:0-2058 GCA_964406195.1 uncultured Alkaliphilus sp.
GCGCCTCAAATCTATTGCTTCCATCCAGAACCTTCTTCATTTCCCTGCGGTAAAATTCTATTGCCTTGATAATAGCATGTCCCGCTATCTTGGCCGTTTTACTCCCTGAAAGGTGACTGTGTTTAAAATCCTGATTATAGGCGCAATACAGGAGAAAATCAATCAGGTCCGGCATTACGGCTTCTGCACCTTCGCTTTCAATTATATCCACAACATTGTTGTTAGCCGTAGGATGATATTTCACCAGAATTTCACCTACCAATCCTACACGGGGTTTCTGTATATTTTTTATCTCTAATGTGTCAAAATCTCTGACAATTTTCCTTATGTTGTGCTTGAATTCTCTGTAATTACCCTGCAGTACGGATTTTTTACAAATTTCTACCCACTCTTCATATAAAACGTTGGTGGAACCCGGTATTTTTTCATAGGGTCTTATTTTATAAACAACCCTCATCAGCAGGTCCCCGTATACCAGTGCCAGCATACTTCTGTGAAGAAGGGGAAGGGTCAATTTAAAGCCCGGATTTTTTTCCATGCCCACAGCATTTATAGAGATTACCAGAATATGCCCTAAACCGATATCCCTTAACGCCTTTCTCAAAAATCCTATATAGTTGGTAGCACGGCATCCTCCGCCTGTCTGGGATATAACAACAGATGTGTTGTGTTCATCATATTTGCCGGATTTTAAGGCCTCCACAATTTGACCTATTACTAAAATAGAAGGATAACAAGCATCATTGTTTACATGTTTTAAACCTTCTTCCACCGCTTTTTCATCCACGGAGGGCAGTATATCCAAATTGTATCCCGATGCTCTGAATGCACATTCCAAAAATTGAAAATGGATCGGCGACATCTGCGGAACCAATATTGTATGATTTTGTTTCATTTCTTTTGTGAATATAATCCTGTGCGGTCTATTTTTTGTTTTTTGAGGAACAAATTTGTTCCTGTCCCTTTCTTTTATAGCCGCCTGCAGTGAACGTATCCTGATCCTGGCCGCCCCCAAGTTGTTACCCTCATCTATTTTCAGTGTGGTATATATTTTGTTCCATTGTCCCAAAATTTCTTTTACCTCATCTGTAGTGACCGCATCCAGTCCGCATCCAAATGAGTTGAGCTGTACCAGCTCCAAGTCCGGATGTCGGGCAACAAAGTCGGCCGCCGCATAGAGCCTCGAATGATACATCCACTGATCCACCACACCTAAGGGCCTTTCCACATTCCCTAAGTGTGCTATGGAATCTTCTGTCAACACAGCCATATCATATGATGTAATCAGACCTGCAATACCATGGTGTATTTCAGGATCTATCTGATAGGGTCTGCCTGCAAGCACAACACCTTTTTTCCCTGTTTTTTCAATATATCTTAATACCTCTTCACCTTTGTTTCTGATATCCGCCTTTACCTTTTTATCCTCTTTCCATGCTTTATTTACAGCCCTGTTTATTTCTCTCTTAGAAATGTTCATAAATTCGAATTCTTCAAAAAGCCGTTTCTTAAGCTGTCTTTTATCATCCATGGCAATAAAAGGATTCATAAATAAGATATCTTTCTCTTCCAATATTTCCATATTATTTTTTATGACCTCGGGATATGATGCCACAATCGGACAGTTATAATGATTATCCGCTTTGGGCTGTTCGTCCATTTCATGTGTAACGGAAGGATAGAAAATGAAATCAAGACCTTTCTCCACCAGCGCCATAATATGCCCATGTGCTATTTTTGCCGGATAACACACGGATTCGGATGGGATAGTTTCTATACCTTTTTCAAATATTTCCTTTGACGACCTGGGAGACAGTTCCACCCTAAAGCCCAGCTCCGTAAAAAATGTAAACCAAAACGGGTAGTTTTCAAATAGGTTGAGTACCCGGGGAATTCCTACGGAACCTCTTTCAGCTTTGCCTGTTTGCAACGGTTTGTATGCAAATATTCGTTTATATTTATAGTCATATAAGTCCGGCACGACTTCTTTTTTCTTTTCCGTACCCGCCCCGCGTTCACAGCGGTTACCCGTAACAAATTCCCTGCCGTCCGAAAATT
>CAYOQX010000262.1:0-2045 GCA_964406195.1 uncultured Alkaliphilus sp.
TCTTCTTTCCTCTTTACTTGGTTTCTTTATTTCATTTGTTGTTGTCATATTGATTGTTGTTGTTTTCATCACAAACATAAACGAAATATTCGAAACAGGCGAAATAAATGAATTGATTAACTTTTATTCTTACGAATAGTTATTATAGTATTTCCGGTAATCCATCATCCTCCAATTCCTTAGGAACAGTAATTTGATATTTAGGTATATAAACACCCTGTTTGACAAAACTTCGTTTTCCTTTTCCTATATCAATTTTTTCTTTATCCAAATAATTCAACCATCCGTGGTCTGATTTTTCAGCCAAGTACAAAAACAATCTCTTGACTTTAACCGAAGTGCATTTTTCTAACAACTCCTGAACCTGAGCAGGAATTAAATTATTCAACCCCTCCATAATTTCGTAACATTCCATTAAATTCATTTTTTTTGAAACCAAATACAAACATTCCATCATTGCTCTTGCAGGAGATGAAATTTTTATATCGAAATTTTTATGATTGAATGCAGTCATTCCCAATTCTCGAGGCAAAAAAGAGGAAGTGAAAAATTCTATTTGATACTCCCAATTATGTTTTTTAAACCAGGTAGGCAACACCTCTTTCTCATTTCCGAACAGATAAACAACCTGCTTACTGATTTCTAGATAATGGGTGCGACCCAGCAACCCTAAAGCTGTTTTAGCAGAAGGATGCACTGTCAAACCGAGCTGATGTTGCAAAGTATAAACCGCACCCAGATAATCCACTTGATCATTATACCTGATTAATGCACCGTTAGCAAGTGATTCCAACCATTTGCTTTTTTTGTAATTTCTGATAAGCTCAGGACTATAACCACGATTACTAAGCCAATTGCTCGATAACACAACTCCGGCAGGAACCTTCTGCAACAACTGGTTTATTTTAGTCGGGTTTGATGAACTCATTATTCTTTAATTTGTTTTAGAACGAACAAATATACAAATATAGTTTGAAAAAACCTAAAACAATGCATTTTTAATGCATTTATTCCATATTATATAAACATTGCGTGTGTATTATCCCCAAGCTGCTTAAACTTCTCCCGGTCTTTTTTTTCTATTTCCCCAATGCTCTTTAAGAAATCATTCTCCAGTTGAAGTTGTTCCACTTTGTCGAAGCACCTCTAAAACAACCTTCGTTTTAAAGCCTGCACTGTGTCCTTTCTTTTCTTCATGACAACAACAAAATGAATACATTTTTTTAATGATACCTGTTGTCTAAGATTTGGGGGTAATTATACCCGCTATTCAGTTTCCAGTAATTTTATTCTCTAGCCATTACAAATAGTAGGATAATACTATTGTGGCTGGACTCCTATATTTTTTGTGCTCTTTGAATTGTCTTTTTTACTCTATCTAAATCTGAAATTAGCTTTAATGTTTTGGGATCAATCCAAGTCAGCAATTTAATTATGGAATTGTAAACTTCTAATGTTTTTGTGAAGTCAATGTCGTTACCATTAAAACAGATTGGTTCATTATGATTAATTCGATTTCTAAAACGCCTTACTTTATCCAATTCATCATTTACCTCCTTTCGTCCGTGTCCGGCAGGTAATGAACTGAATATTTGTATTGGCCTACCTTTTAATAAACGGTAATGGTGAACTTCAAACAAGTCAGTCCAAAAACCAAAAGTTTGCTCTGCAATAATTTTACCGCTCGTTATAGGTGTACCTGTTTTTTTAAGTCGCTTTTCTGCTTTGATGATTTCTCTCTTTAGAAAATCATTAGTCTTTCTCTGTCCTGTCCGTTTGTGTATAAATGTCAAAGATTGGTCAGACATAAATCCTGTTTTCTGATTTATTATCCAGTCAGGGTCAGCAAAGTGAGAAGCCAATATGTCATTGATCCTATTTCGAAAAATAACTTCAAAAACTCCAAGTAATGGGTGAAATGCTTGCGAGATTTTAAGATTAGCTTTGTACAGCTTAATTGCCCTGCTTGTCGAGTTTTCTGTCGCAAGTAGGTAGCGATTTACTCTTGCCGCTGAAAAATAGTGCTTGAAGTCTTCGAGTTGATT
>CAYOQX010000263.1:0-2038 GCA_964406195.1 uncultured Alkaliphilus sp.
CCTCAAAGTTCAATTTACTTTGAGGCTTTTGCTTATATAAATGATTTTGAAAAGTGTGATATAGAACTGGACAATGGTCCACAATATTTGGTACAATGTAGGCAGGGCGGGTATTGAGTCTTTTAGGAAAAATGAGAAAGTGAAGGAGGAGGGGTATTTGGTTATAGAAGTTTTAACTTTAGGGGATTTTGATATAAAAATAGATAAAAAATCTGTTTTGGTTAAAAGTTGTAGGGCAAATAAAAACTTGGAGTTATTCAAGTATTTTATTACTTATAACAATAAAAGACTTGTGCCAGAAAACATCATCGAAGATCTTTGGAGAGATGATGAGGTTGTTGAGCCTAAAAATGCCCTTAGAACGCAGATTTATCGATTAAGAAGAAATATGGACCTAATGGGCTTGACAAGCAGTAAACCACATCGAAATAAAATTGAACTTTCTTTTGAAAATGGTTTTTATATTTTTCATTCGGGAACAAATTTCACAATAGATGCAGATACTTTCGTAGAAAACATTAAGCTTGCAGACTCAATAAAAGGGTCGGATGCTAGTCTAGCAATACAAAAATATAATTATGCTTTAAAATTTTACCGGGGTCCGTATCTGGCTGAGAACCCTTACAGTGAATGGATCTACCCTATTAGGGAAAAATATCACCGGCGATATATTCATGCTGTTTTGGATTTGATGGAATTACTGAAAGCACAAAGGCGATATTCGGAAATAGTTAAAGTATATGAAACCACAATTTCCAATGAACCGTATGAGGAAGGAATACATATATTTTTTCTTGAAGCATTATTTGAGCTAAAAAAATTTAAAAATGCAATAAGTCACTATAATTATATTAAAGATTGGATGAGTCGGGAATTTTCGGTAGAACCCACTCCTGCCTTGAAAAATATATATGAGAAGATTATTTCGCAACAGCACGGCAAAGGACGCATTACAGACCTGTTGTTATTGGGGCAGGATCTACTTGAGGCCAATAAAATGGAGGGAGCCCTATACTGTGAACCCCATTATTTCAAGACAATATATAATTTCGAGAGAAGGAAGTGCATGCGTTCAGGGAGTCCGGAATATTTGTGTCTCATCACTATAATTGTAAAAGAGCCTAATATTTCAAAATGGGATAGAGAGCATGTGATGGAAAGTCTTGAACAATTGCTCCTCGGTTCTCTTAGAAAAGGTGATGTTTTCTGCCGTTGGAACCCTTCTCAAATCTTAGTTTTACTTCCAGGCATAGGGGGGAAATATCTTCAACTTGTCGAAAATCGAATACAAGAAAGGTTTGAAAATGTAATTAATCCCAAGAAATTCGGGATACAGATGAACTTCCAGCCAATCACGGCTATAAATCCTTTTACAACATAAATATAACTTGGAACCAAAATGTATTTGCAAGATACTTAAATGGATAGACCCGGGTATTATATTGAATAAAGAAATCTTATTCTGTTTATTAATTAGGTCTATAGACTCATAGAATCGTATTAAAGTTGTGATATAATTTAATTGAATGTTAGTAAACAATAATTCGGAATAGAAAAGGGCAAATCCATCGAAAGGTGGAGACGCAAAGCCAACGAATCTAAAGCAAAATGCTAAGATGGTCGGGTTGCCGGTTAAGGAAAATAATACTTGCAATGGATTTAAATCCTTGTTTGGCAAATACCGAATAAGGATTTTTTGTTTTGCAACTGTTTTGCAGTTAAGATATTCCAAGTGCCGATGCTCCAAGCAAAGCACTTGAAAAGGGCAAACCTGTTGAAAAACAGGGACGCAAAGCTACGGTCTAAACCCACCTTTTATGGGGCACGACGGTCGAGCTACCAAGTTGATTTTAATTTGAACATGCTGGGGGAGAGGGCATGAGGATTATTAAGCAATTTATAGCTATTGCAATAATTTTATTTACTGTTTTAGTTGCTGTGCCAACCAGAGCCGTTAATATCTACAGCATTGACACCGAGCAACTAGATGATGGGGTCTTTGCTATTGAGTGTTCCATCAAAAACGATAATAAAGTTA
>CAYOQX010000264.1:0-2031 GCA_964406195.1 uncultured Alkaliphilus sp.
CAATAATTGGATTTACGTTTCTCTCCCCAAATTTCATAATCACTTCATCTTGCCCCATGGTTGTCAATGTGTCTTGTAAGTACCTGTCATTACATGCTATCTTATAAGAGTCCTTGTTCAGGCTCCATGTATTGTTTTGTGAATTATGATTTTCAGTGATTTTTTGGCTTTGATTTGCCTTCGTGGTTGTAATTTCATCTTGTGTTATATCCATAGTCAATATATCATGATCCTTAATCTCCTTCATGAATTTTAATGTATCAAGTAATGCTTTTGAGTCTATGGTGGTTACTATTGCATGATTTTGTGGTATTGTCCTGTCTATATCCATATATCTGCCTTGTTTCACTCTCGTTGTTAGCTCCCAATCTTCGCCTGTTATACTTAAAAATAATATTTGATTAACGTCATCATCTAAGAGGTTGTAAGCAAACTCTAAACTATAGCGATCTCTTTTACCTATAATTTTATCCAGCTGCTCTATGGTTTCCAAGGGTATCATTATATCCCCGTTATATTTATTATCTATGTTAAGCTTAATCAACCCTAACCTATAACCATCCAATGCCATAATTCTATTGCCCCGTATGTTAAGGGAGTTTAATTGTGGCCTGGTATCTTCTTTACTTGCCATCTTCTTAATCTTTAAAGCACTTTTAAATTCTTCGGCATTAATTGTAAAAGCTTTTTGTCCATCCACTACTTGCATAGATTCAGGGAAATCATCAGCATCATGGCCTTGAATAAGTTCCAACTTCCTAATACCTGCAACTGTTACCGTTTTATTCTCTTCTGTTATTGACAATTCACCTGTACACCTTTTAACAAGTCTGAGGTCACTTTTATGTAATATTGCTGCCCCTGGCTCTAGTGTTTCGCCATTTATATTAATACTAATGCAGGACATAAGATTATTCGCTGTTAATACGATCCTATCATCTTGAGCTGTTAATAATACATTTTCTAAAATTTCAGCATCAGTCTTTTTTGCCATTACTTTTTCCGCTTTTTCTATTGCACCCTTTAATTCATTACCCCATACTTTAATTTTCATCTTCACATTCTCCTTTAATTAATTTATTTTTTGCATTCAATCGTTTTTATTGGTCGTGTTACTTACCCTCTTTTTTGTCTTCCGCTTTATCAAGCCAATATGCACTCCCTATCAACACTACTGGAGAAATAAACACTATAATATGTATAAACTTTGCCCACGGGGTTGCACCTGCTAACAACTCTAAAAAATCACTAATTCCATTTAACATTTTTCTTCCTCCTGTTATTGTTTTATTTGGTTGTGTGTTACTATAGGTTGGTTGACTTCCGTGCTATAATCATATCAAACTATAGCATGGAAGTCAATAGGTATTTTATATGGTTAAGTCATTAAATTAGGGTTTTTAATGGGATTTGTCAAAGCAACCCCCTCAAGCCTGTTATATCGTGCTGTTATATGCTACTGCAACCTTTGATTAGTATTAATTAAATACTCCGTCCTAACCATCCTATAGGGCAACAGAAACCCCTTTATGATCTCCTCATCCTCGGCTGTTATATGCTTTTTAGTTACCCTATTAAGCATTTCTAGGCATTCTAATGTCTTCTCTGATAGATTGTATGACCTGTGTATTCTACGCCCATTTTTGCCCATTCTACGCCTCGGATTCGCTTGTTTAAAATCTTTGTATGATAGATTAGATAGAATAGCTTCTAAGTCCTGTATAGCCTTTACCTGCCATTGCAAAGTGTTATTGGTCACGCTGTTATCTCCTTTCTTCTGTACTCATCTACATAATAAATCTTGACTTCCCCTTGTTCTTCCAATATGCGCCTTGATTCTTTCCAGTCCTCCAATAGTTCCGTATAAAGAGTCGCCCCGGTAAAATGCGAATAATCTTGTAGGTATGTATTTCTTCGCTCCATTGCCCTTCCCCTTTCTTTTCATTAGTATTTTATTGATTAGGTTATGCACCTATGCCAACCCTAAAAACTACCATAAACCGCCTGTTATAGCTTTTAGAGCTTGCATAG
>CAYOQX010000265.1:0-2004 GCA_964406195.1 uncultured Alkaliphilus sp.
AAGAAATTTGTAAGAATTATAATAGTAGAATTTTAAAAAGTATATGCTACTATTGTTATAAGAGATATCTCGGAACAGGAGTGAGGTGCGTATGTACAACATACTTGTCGTCGACGACGAAAAAGAAATAACCGATGCCATAGAGGTTTATTTAAAAAATCAAAACTATAATGTTTTCAAGGCGTATGACGGAATAGAGGCTTTAGAAATATTCAATAAAGAAGAAATACATTTGGTGCTTATAGACATTATGATGCCGAAACTGGACGGTACCGAAACTACAATCAGAATAAGAGAAAAAAGCACGGTGCCCATTATATTTTTGTCCGCAAAATCCGAGGATATGGATAAAATATTGGGACTTAATATAGGGGCGGATGATTACATTACAAAACCGTTTAATCCTATGGAACTGCTTGCAAGGGTTAACTCTAATTTGAGAAGATATACCGGTTATCCGAACAACAATATATCAAGGGAAAACACACTGAAAATAGGGGGAGTAGAACTCAGGGATGACAGCAAGGAATTGGTAGTGGATGGTGAAGCGGTCAGAATAACCCCCTTGGAATATAAAATTTTATATTTACTGATGAGCAATCCAAACAGAGTATTTTCTATAGAAGAAATATATGAAAAGGTGTGGAAAGAACCTGCTTATAATCCGGACACGGTAACAGTCCATATAAGAAGGATTCGTGAAAAAATTGAAATCAATCCGGGAGAACCAAAATATTTAAAGGTGGTGTGGGGTATTGGATACAAATTCGAACAACCAAAACGATAATCATAAAATCATATCGGAAAAAAAAGACGGCAAAAATTTTTTTACTACTTCCCTTGCAACGGTACTTATGATATTCATATTTGCAGTGATTTCGGTAGTAAGTTATATACCTATAAGGGATATTTATTTTCCTGTAGAGGATAACGTAAAAAACTATATAGAAAACAACGGCAGTAACGGCATGGCATATAATATAGCACGTTTGACAAGGGAACTGCAGCATTCCGTAAACCGAACCGATGACTGGGTGGATAATAGATATACAGACATAAAGAGTGTTAAATACAAAATATATCCTCTGAATGAACATAAGGATACGGATCAAATTTTGGAAAACGGAATGGATGATGAAGGTGCGGAAACGGGAAAGGACACTAAAATTCAGAGAAGGTCCATAACCAATATGCCGCATATTTCAGATTCGGAATTACAGGCGGAAATAGATGACAGCCTTTTATACATTAAAATTACTTTTGACGAGGGAGGTCATCCGGTAATAAAATCTGTTGCAGGAAATAAATTTAAGGACGAAGGGGTAAGGTTTAACAACGACCTGATTGCCGGCTACTTAAGACGGCAACAGGGGGAAGAAGCTGAACAATATGCTAATTTAGAAGCAATATATATTATTCCGCAGGATTTTGAAAGCCATGATGATATGTTGACCTTGGACATGAAAGAGCATCATGTGTTTTCAAGTTACTTGTTTCTTATTCTGACAATAGGGGCGATAAGCATTTTTATTCTGATTATGGCAGCCTTTGCAATACCTTATTCACTACAAAACAGGGTGGCTGTTTGCAGAGGATTTAATAAAATGCCCCTGGAACTAAAATTGGTTGTATGGGCACTGCTTATGGCACTATGCGGTATCAATATAGCGGCTGTGGAAAGCCTTACCGGCTATAGTTATAATTATACAAATCCTCTTATAAAAATGGTCTATGATGCGGATCCTTATTTTTATATAATAGGAATCCCCATAACATTTATATTATATCTCCTTATTTATTTAGGTATGGTCTATATAAAACATATCTATTATACAGGGTTTAAAAAGGGTTTTATCGAGAACAGTATTTTCGGAAAGACGGCGTTAAACCTTACCGGAAATACAAAAAGGATATTAAAAAAGGCTGCAGCTATAGATTTGAGAGAAGACAATCAGAGAAGGCTGATAGGAATAGCAGTGATGAACTTTTTTGTAATAATAATAT
>CAYOQX010000266.1:0-2000 GCA_964406195.1 uncultured Alkaliphilus sp.
TCAAATCGTGACCTCAATCTGTCCTCCAGTGTAGGGATCTCCTTTGGAGGTCTGTCGCTGGAAATAATAATTTGTTTGTTTGATTCATGCAGTGTATTAAACGTATGAAAAAATTCCTCTTGGGTTCTCTCTTTGCCGGCTATGAATTGGATATCGTCTATTAAAAGGACATCCATTGTACGATAACGGTTTCGAAAATCCACATTGCGGTCGTCACGAATGGAATTGATCAATTCATTTGTAAATGTTTCTGAAGAAACATAGACGACATTTGTGTTAGGGTTGTTTTGTAAAATATAATCTCCGATAGCATGCATCAAATGGGTCTTTCCCAATCCGACCCCTCCGTATATAAACAAAGGGTTGTATGCCTTGGATGGGGACTCTGCAACCGCCACAGAGGCTGCATGTGCAAATCTGTTGCTGTTTCCTATAACGAATGTGTCGAATGTGTACTTAGGGTTTAAATTAGTCTGTGAGGAGACTTCTACCGGAGATGGAAAATTAGAATCATTCTCTTTTTTGGAAACCGCCGGTTCACCCTCGGAAGGTATTATAAATTCAACTTCATATTCATTAGAGGTTATTTGTTCTATGGCATTGGTTATCAGAATTGCATAACGGGAAACAAGTATGTCCCTTACAAAACCGCTGGATACGCCTAGGGTTATTTCGTTGTTTTCCAAAAAAACGGGTTCTATGGGTTTAATCCAGGTGTTAAAACTTACTTCTGTCAATTCTGGTTTTATAACACTGAGTGTCTTTTCCCAGATCTGAGACAAATCATCATGCATAAAAATGCCTCCTATTTGTAATAATCTTAATATATATCAAAAAGTTATCCCTAGGTTTATTCACAAAAATATTGTAAATTAAAAATAAAGCAGAACATATGTTTTAATTAACATACCTATGTACAGAAATACAAAAAAGTTGTGGATAAACATGTCAACTAGGGTTTTAAAACATAGTTATTCACATTATGCAAAAAATACTATACACATAAAAAATGCTAAAAAACAAGTAAATAATGTAAACCAAGCTGTCAAATTACATGTTATTCACATAGTTATCCACATAATGTGAATAACTATGGATAATGTTAGTGTTTTTATAAAAATTATCAACAGGCATATAAATAATAACAAATAACAAAGAAGGTTTCAATAGTTAATAATAACATCCACAATTTTAACTTTTATAAAGGCCCGTTGTTATCCACATCCAGGCCGATTGTTTTTCTTGACAGGGGCAGGCAATGTAGATATAATTTACTAGTAGTGTACTCAAAAATAATTTAAATTCCTATAAATCATAAAGATTATGGAATAGTGATTTAATAAGTACCCAAGGGAGGTGTGCTTTATGAAAAGAACATATCAACCAAAGAAAAAAAGAAGAGCCAGAAGGCACGGATTCAGAAAGAGAATGTCAACTAAATCCGGCAGAAGAATAATAAGGAATCGCAGAGCAAAACGCAGAAGAAATTTGACAGCATAGGCCGCACTAAGGGGCCTTTTTCTGTAGTTTGAAGGGTTTGGTGAAATTGATATATGAAGGCCATCAACAGATTAAAAAAAAATGAGGATTTTAGGAGAGTTTATCAGAAGAAGAGATCGATGGCAAACAAACTGCTTGTTATTTACGTCCTAAAAAACGAATACGGACATAATAGGATAGGTTTTACCGTTTCTAAAAAAGTAGGAAAAAGCGTAACGAGAAATCGAGTAAAGAGATTGCTGAGAGAAAGCTATCGTCTGAATGAAAAAAAAATACTGCAGGGATATGATATTATATTTGTGGCAAGAAATACGACTTCGAAAGCCTCGTACAGAGAGATAGAAAGTGCCATGTTACATTTGTTTAGAAGAATGAAATTGACAAAAAGATCGTAAAATATCATTGTAAAATACCGGGGAGTAAAATGATGTCCAGAATATTTATTTTTCTTATTAAATTGTACAGAAAATATATATCCCCCTTAAAGAGACCCAGTTGTA
>CAYOQX010000267.1:0-1990 GCA_964406195.1 uncultured Alkaliphilus sp.
ATAATACGGTTTGTTCGCCAAATAAATCGGTTTCCGTTTCCTCTTTGAATGTGGTTTCAAGTACCCCTGCTCTCGAACCGCCAATTCCGGCCGCATATGCCAGTGCAATGTCCATGGTATCGCCTGTAACATCCTGATGAACCGCTGCCAGACAAGGTACTCCCCTGCCCTCCTCATACTGCTCTCTAACTATATGGCCCGGTCCCTTTGGGGCTACCATAAACACATTGACATCCTCGGGAGGTATTATTTGTCCATAATGTATATTAAAACCGTGTGCAAAAGCCAAATACTTTCCGGAAGATAAATTATCTTTGATGCTTTCTTCATAAATTTGTACTTGTTTTTCATCATTTACCAGCATTATTATTACATCGGCTTCCTTAGCCGCATTTTTGGCCAGGTCAACCTTTAATCCCGCTTCCTGCGCCGAATTCCATGACTTGCTTCCCTCATATAATCCAACCACCACATTAACCCCGGATTCATGTAGGTTTAAAGCATGGGCATGCCCTTGACTGCCATAACCAATTACAGCGACCTTTTTATCTCCCAACAATTCTAAATTACAATCATTTTCATAATATAGCTTTGTCATCTTCATTTAACGGAATTCCAAAACCCCAAAAACATAAAAAATCCCCGACTCTGCATAATATTACATCTGCAGGGACGGAGACTATTCCACGCGTTACCACCCTAATTGTTCCCAAAATAAGAAACCACTCACTAGGTTCATATAAACATTTCACCAGGTTCATATAAACCCTTCGTCTATAACGGGACTTCCCGTTTATCCTTACTTTAACAAATACATTTTAGGATAACCACTCCGGAGTGACTCGTATTTTACCACAGTATCGATTCGCACCAAACATCGATTCTCTGAAACTGCCCGATAAAATATCCTTCTCTATCATAGTGTTTGACCTGTTTTTTTATATATTGCAATCTATAATAGCAGAAACAAAATGCATTGTCAACATATTTTTCTTGACATTATTTTAAAAAACTGGTATCATCTCAGCAAATTACAGAAAATACCGCTTCGTACTGGAGGTATGAATCATGGAAATATCACCAAAATATTATAAAAACGATTTTAACTTTTTAGAAGCCCAAAATCGATTGGAAGGTGTCATCAAGAAAACCGAGATGATATATAGTTGCAGTTTTACCGAAGAATTCGATAACCATGTTTATATAAAACCGGAAAACTTGCAGACAACCGGGGCCTTTAAGATTCGCGGTGCATATAATAAAATTGCAAAATTAACATCGGAGGAAAAACAGCAGGGTTTGGTTACCTCATCTGCAGGCAATCATGCACAGGGGGTCGCTTATGCAGCCCGGGCACTGAATGTGGAAACCACTATAGTTATGCCAAAAACAACACCGCTCATAAAGGTAGAAGCCACAAAAAGTTTCGGGGCAAATGTAGTGTTGCATGGAGACTGTTATGATGAAGCATACAAAGAAGCTGTCAGGTTAAAAAAAGAACATAATTATATTTTTATACATCCTTTTGATGACCCTGATGTTATAGAAGGCCAAGGTACAATAGCACTGGAAATATTGGGAGAGCTGCCGGATTTAGATTGTATAATAGTTCCAATAGGAGGAGGCGGGCTCATAAGCGGTATAGCGATTGCGGCCAAAATGATAAACCCGGATGTCAAAATTATAGGGGTAGAACCTGAGGGTGCACAATCCATGAAAATGTCCGTAGAACAAAATAGGCGTGTTTCACTGGATCGGGTTTATACTATTGCCGATGGTGTAGCGGTCAAAAACCCGGGTTCTCTGACATTTTCACTTGTTAAGGAACTGGTAGATGAAATAGTAACCGTATCCGATTTTGATATAATGGAAGCATTTTTGATATTTCTGGAAAAACACAAGCTGATAGGAGAAAATTCGGGTGTCATGCCGTTTGCAGCACTTAAAAAGATTAAAGAAAAGAATAAAAAAATCGCTTGTGTCGTAAGCG
>CAYOQX010000268.1:0-1980 GCA_964406195.1 uncultured Alkaliphilus sp.
CAGTATCAAAACCTTTCCCGTAACGCTCCGGGAAAGTTTCCTTATCTGTTGGTTTTTCATCGCCAACAATAATTGAATCCGGATCTCTACGGCGCATATAGGCTTCAGTAAAATTTACTGAAAGACCGTTTTTACAAAGAGCAACCGTTGCCTCCACCACTTCCCCGATTTTAGGAACGTTGTAGACAACTTGAAAAAATCCATTCTGCTGACCGCCGCTGGCTAAATCTATTAATTCCTTCCGATCCTCCGGCACAAGTACATCATGGGTATTGAATATTATATTCCGGATCCGTTCTGGTAAAACAAATTTATCGAATTTAAAATTTCTCATGAGCCTGCTCCTTACTATTAAACCCTTTTGTCTATTAAACTATAATAATTATCTTTGATAAGGTTTCTGCAAAAAGCATCTATGTCCTGCATAAGGATGCTTCCAGTCCTTGCCGGTTAACCTACATTGATTGAAAACCTATAACTTTAGGATGGGAACCTTAATACATTTCGATAATATATTACACTTATTGGTAATGATTCTAAATAAAGCCTGGCTACCACCAGATGTAGGGACAAACAAAAGTTTGACCCAGAATGTTGTGGGTAACCCTGTGGACTATGTGGATAATTACTTAGTGATTCAGTAAGCTGATAATGTAAAGATGCAGGTACACCCCGATTTATAATAGCCCTTTAATTTTATCTTTTTTCGTAATATAAGTCTTATATTTATTGGGTAGCATATAATAGTCCATCAATTTTTCATCGATTGCCTCATATATTTCCCGACGTTGTGCTGGGTTTTTCGAGGATATAATACACTCTACAAGTTGGACTATAATATTTTCTTGTTTTTTGTTGCAGACATAAATGGGTATGGATTCTAACTGACTCCGTAAAATTCGAGGGGAAGGATTTGTAATACTATGATAGAACTGGGCTATGCGAGAATTCAACACAGCCAGCACATATTTCAAACTAAGATTATTAAACCGAGGTATAAGGATATTGGCACTATTTAAAGATAAATATTGTTGGTTATCGTAAGCAAAAATTAACCTAGAATTAATAAAACGATATAATAATTTTTCATTGGCCCGATATAAATTATCGGGTGCCACTTGTTGAAACTTTTCTCTTTGATAAACTATGTGGTTGCCGGCGGATTTAAGTCTATATTTAAATATATCGGGACCAACTATTACAGGCTCACTATCGGGTGTCGGTTGAGATAAAACATGTTTATTATTATTACCGGTTACAATTCCAAGTGCGAAATCACCATTCCCCCTTAAATACTGAACCTTCACTTCCTTCTGCAAATGCTGCAAAATTTGGTGATCCTTTTGATTGCCAAAAATATTAAAGCTGTAATTGGCATTGGAGAAACTCTTTTGTGGTATTAGATAGGGACCCTCATTGGATTTCACTTTTACCCGGTTATTCGTGAGATCCTCAGACCTTTGGATTATTAGAGAAATAACCGGTGTATTAACAGCAGGAAAAATATAACCTAGGCAGGTGACCTGCTTGACGGAACATTGTCTAAGGATCAATTTTCGTACCCTAAGATGCATCTTAACTGTTAGAAAGGCCTCCGGTAATACATAACCAATAAACCCTCCGGGTACCACTTGATTAATGGCCCATTCAATAAATAAATTAAAGGATTCCACTTTGCCGCCGGCGGTGGCAGTGTAATATCTATCTGAAAGTAATCTAGCTTCCTGCCTATTAAATTTATAACCCCAAGGCGGATTGCCAATTACTAGATCGTATTGGGATGAATTTATTTTTTCGGTCAAGGTATCCCGACAAATAATCTTTACGGAAGGAATAAGTTCAGGAAACTTCGTTAATAAAGATAAATTCATTTTAGTCAACATTACTGCCACAGGATCATTGTCATAACCATTTAAAATCTTAGTCAGTAATAATTTCTCAATATCGTAATCGGAAAGGCCTTCCCTACGAAATCTGGCT
>CAYOQX010000269.1:0-1977 GCA_964406195.1 uncultured Alkaliphilus sp.
TTTACAAATAGAGGAACATCGACCACGGCCCCTGTTTCCACCTTAGCTGTTTTAGTTACGCTGGTTGCAGTGTCACCCCTCAGTCCCGGTTCCGATTCAACTACCTGCAGTTCAACAAAGTTCGGAGCTTCAACCTCGAATGGTTTTCCTTCATAAAATCTGATAATAGCATTTGTATTTTCCTTCAGGTATTTAATAACTTCTTCAACCTGCTCATATGTCAATGGAATTTGTTCAAATGTATCATTATCCATAAAATAATAAAGTTCACCGTCATTGTATAGATATTGCATTTCTTTTGTTTCAATATGTGCTCTCGGAAGCTTATCATGCGGATTAAATGTGTCTTCACGAATAACACCGGTTTTCAAGTTTTTATATTTAGCCCTGACAAAGGCTGAACCCCTTGCCGTCTTTACATGCTGAAAATCTAAAACAGTAAATACCTCTCCATCCATCTCAAAGGTTGTGCCTTTTCTAAAATCTCCCACCAAAATCATGTTGTATCCCTCCATGCTTGTATTTTAATAAAACATTAATTCATAATTACGACCAAGTATATTTTCTATCATATCGAACTATATTTCAAGTTCTATAAGGTTTTTTGCAGATTTAGACAAAACCCTATAACCATTATCTGTAACCAATACCAAATCTTCGATTCTCACACCGCCGAAATCGGGAACATAAATACCCGGCTCGATGGTTATTACCATTCCCGGCTCCATAGGTACATCACCGCGGGCATTTACGTGGGGCAATTCATGCACCTCAAGACCTACCCCGTGTCCTAAACCGTGGCCGAAATACTCGCCATAGCCGCTGTCTCGGATTATTTCTCTTGCAATTGTATCCAATTCCGCACCGGTTAAGCCGGGTCTTACAGCCTTTAATGATGTTTTCTGGGCCTTCAATACTATATCATATATTTCCTTCTGTTTTTCATCGGCCTTTCCCAACACAAAAGTCCTGGTCATATCGGAACAATATCCGTTATATACACAGCCAAAATCCAAGGTAACCATATCTCCGGATTCAATTTGCTTATTACTTGCTACACCATGGGGCAGGGAAGACCTTTTACCCGATGCAACAATAGATTCAAAGCTTAGCTTGCTTGCCCCCTTCTTTTTCATGAAAAATTCCAGTTCCAGGGCAATATCCAATTCAGTCAGCCCGGGTTTTATAAATTCCAATATGTGTCCGAAGGCCTCATCCGCTATGTCGGCCGCTCTTCCTATGTTTTCTATTTCATAGGGTTTTTTCACAGACCTTAGCTTTAAAACAGCTCCTTCAAGGGGAATCAATCGGGTTTCGGGCAATTTGTCCGTAAATTTCATAAATTGTCCGTATGTCATGTGGTTTTCCTCGACACCTATCTTGGATAATCCAAGGTCATTTAAAATATCCGTTATAGTTTTTGTTCTGCTGATTTCTATTACTTTAAATCCACCGCACTGGACAGTTGCCTGCTCCGTATATCTGAAATCTGTAAAAAACCGGGCATCTGATTTGGTAATCAGCACATATCCGGTACTTCCTGTAAATCCTGAAACATACCTCATATTTTCAGGTTTATATAGCAGTATTCCGTCTAAATTCTTTTGCTCCAATAATAATCTAACATTGCTAACATTTTTGTCAATATTTTTATTCATTTACTCACCCTGCTTAAATAATTTTGAATTGCACAACCACCCATTTAATAATATCATACTTTTCTAACAAAAAATACATTTTGTAATCCGACCTGTTGCACATATTTTACGATCCGTTTCAGTGTAATATATTCCTTAATCGTTTTAAAAGCATAACCTATAATCCGAAGGTCTGATACCGTTTTGTTACCTCTGCAGGCAACACTGTTGTTTCAGGCAAACCATTTTCATCAAAATCCTCATGAATAATGGTGGGTAACCTCATTTCAACCTTGACAAATTTTCTGGCCCTGTTATATTCACCCTTGGACACGATACT
>CAYOQX010000270.1:0-1974 GCA_964406195.1 uncultured Alkaliphilus sp.
CTCCGCAGGTAACTTGCCGGATTTCCTTATAGGCACAAATGCGATACCCAGATTATATGCAACAGGTGTTCCTATTAGAAACCCTCTAGCCTCAGGTGCAGCTATTACATCAATATCCAAATCTTTTAACTGTTCAGATAGTTTTTCTATCAGGTACCCGAGGGTTTCACTATCCTTTAAAAGAGTTGTAATATCTTTAAAACTTACGCCCTCTTTGGGAAAATCCTTAATTTCCCTTATTTTATCTTTTAGATTCATCAAGTCTTCCCCCTGTCACAAATCGTAACCAAATATTTTTAAAATCATTGTATTGCCGCTCTTTTTTCCGAAGATATTGAGTAAACCTCAGTTCATTTAAATCAACCTTACAAATAGGTTCTATCATACATACACTGTATATGTCATTTTTAAACTCGTAGGTCAATAACCTTCCTTCAGAAAACATGGCCAGGGAGTTGTTAAGTAATTTTTCATTTATCTTCAAGTTATACTTCTGCTTTATATCCTTATATAATTCATCAAATGCAAATATAATTTTATTTAAATTATTACTTCTAAGATATTTATATAAAACCACCAAGTGCTCCCTTGTAGGTATTATGTTTTCTAAAACAAAAGTATTAGATCGTTCATCACCATTATTATATAAAAAAATAGTTCTCTCTGTGTTTTTATCTCTGTGTACAAAATTTTTCAACTGTTCCAAGGAATAAAACATATCATAAAGAATAATATCATTATATCTTCTATAATCAATTTTATCAACTGCAGGGTTAATAATTACATCAACCTCAGATTTTTCAGTGCTGTTTTTTATTTTATTATAGTTAACCGACATACTTATTTTTTTAGAATGTTCTCTATATTCCAGTAAGGATAATAACTTGTATGCTTGTCCTAATGTATTTACCAGTATTAGAAGGGAGTTGTTTGTACATGCTGTTTCAATCTTATCCCGTACCAATCCGCTTTTACAACCTTTGAATATCTTTAACGAACCGTCTACAGTAAAATCACCATTTTTATGCCGAGTTGCATCTATGGAAAAATTCTTATAGTAATCTTTTAATATTGAATGATTTTTATAGTTTAGGCTTTCACTAATCTTAATATCCCTTACATTAAGCTGTTTGCTCCGATTTCCGTTGTATATATTATATTCCGGGGTAAAAACAAGGTCAACTTTGTCATTACTATCTATCAGTTTTCCAAAGTCCCCCAATCCGAAACCGATACAATCCACATAATTACTGTCCGACTGTAGTTTGAACTTCAAATGGTCCCCACCGGAACCTACACCTCTCATATTAATAAGAGATACAGACTTAATAACAAATTTTGGAGATGGATTAGCTACTCCAAATGGCTCTAAACGCCGGAGTTCACATATCAATTGTTCATCAATATCCTTAGCTTGCAGTACATCATCATACATGATTTTTGGAACAAGATCTTCTTTTGTCAGTATTTCTTCAGCAATTGTATTAATTTTCTTATGAAAAATTCCCAAATTATCTGTGTCAATGGATAAACCTGCCGCTTGATGGTGTCCTCCAAATCTTATAAACAGGTCCTTGCACTTGTTCATTGATCCAAACAAGTTAAATCCCGGAATGCTTCTGGCAGAGCCTTTTGCTATATTATCTTCTACCCCCAACACAATTGTCGGTTTATAGTATTTTTCAACTATGCGTGAAGCAACAATCCCTATTACCCCTGTATGCCAGTCTTCATTATAAACTACCAAAACCTTGTCATCTGAATATTGAGGATTACTTTCAATAATGTCTATTGCCTCATTAAAAATATCTTCTTCTATTTGTTGACGGTGTTTATTTTCGGAATCTAACAATTGTGCAAGCTCGGCGGCTTCATCGGCATCGGCAGTTACAAGCAATTCTACACCGGTTTCAGCTGTACTGATTCTGCCCACAGCGTTAATTCTCGGTGCAATACCGAAAGCTATATGGCCCG
>CAYOQX010000271.1:0-1947 GCA_964406195.1 uncultured Alkaliphilus sp.
AATTAGAAGATGGAGATCTGATTATTACCGTTTCCGATGGAATAATAGACTCCAATAAAGAGCAGGATGAAAAATGGCTGGTACGATATTTGGAAAACAACAGTTCTACAAATCCTCAAGAAATAGCGGATGGAATACTCCATACCGCGCTTAAATTCGCACAAAACATTCCCGAAGATGATATGACCGTACTGGTAACCAAAATTTGGGAGACGAAATAAACAAAAAATAAGCAAAGAAGGCGGACAGACAAGTGCCGACCCTCTTTGCAATATTTTATTTTGTAATTTCAACACCTAATGAATCAAAAATCAAGACAGCAATTTCACCCCGGCTTATTGGGGAATCAGAAGGGATATCAATGTTTTTCAGGATATCCAGTTCATCCGCCTTATTCATATAATTTTCAGGCCAATTATCTTTTGCTACGGTATCTTCATACTCAAGCAATCTGATTAATACAGTAACAGTTTCCGCATATGTAATTTTGTCTTCAGGCCTAAATACATCGGTTCCCGCATCTCCAACGAGCAGTCCGTTGTCGGCGGCAACATTGATATAACCTGAAGCCCAATGATTTGCATCTACATCTTCAAATCTTGTCTGTCCTTTACTTTCCTTTTGGAGATCCTCCAAACCTTCTACCCTCACGGCCAATGTAGCAAATTCAGCACGTGTGATATCATTTTTCAGCCTGAGGCCCCCATCTTCATAACCTTTATAAATACCTATTTTCTTTAAATAATCCCCGGCTTCCTCGGCAGTTGTGGCCGCATCTACAGCAATGGTGCTGAAACCAAACAGGACCAAAACACATAAAACAAAAGATATTGTTCTTTTCATATTGCTCACCTTTCCTTATATTACATTTAATATTTGTTGATATACCTATTGATATTCAAATTATATCAGAAAAGGGTGAATAAGCAGTATTAAGGTTATGTTACAATGTTTCATTAAAGGGCTTTGTTCATATTAATAGAAGGGGGATATCAAGGGTGAGGTTTTTCAATATCTTATCAGTACCCGCGCCTAATATTAAAAACAGGATTAAACGGGTGGAAATTACGAATAAAACAAATGAACGAGAATAATATATACAAGCGATAGGTTATGGATTATTCATGCTGTAGGTACACGGCCATTGTTTTGTAATATATCTGTGTATATATGAAAATAATGGGTATGAAAGTGATTGTAGGGTACCATAAATAGCCTGTATTTGGGTTTTGTGCATCTATTACATATAATTTCTAACGACAAACATGCATCTAGTGGATATTGGTGCAAAGTATGCAAACAATGGGTATTTATGTTTGCAATGTTTATTACAGTTATGTTACAATATCTTTACAGTCATTGACCGTCTATTTGGTCAGTGATATAATTCCAGATACAGCGTGCGATGACATCATGTACAAAATGATAGTCGCACCTATTATATAAATATAAGGCTAGTCGTTCAAAAAGGAGAGGTTGCGACTAGGCTTGTTTATACAAACCTCTTCAAAAAAAGAAAAATAATATCAAAAGGAGGAATACATAATGAGTAAAAGAAGGGTACTGTCATTTATACTTGTACTCTCAATGGTACTTGGAAGTATAAGTATGGCTTTTGCAGCACCGAAAAGCAGTTTCAAGGATATAGAAGATGCTGATGTTGCAAAGGCGGTAGAAAGGCTTAAAGCCTTTGAGATAGTACATGGTTACGAGGACGGAACATATAAACCGGAGCAAGGCGTAACTAGAGAAGAATTTGCAAAATTGTTAGTGGAAACATTAGGTCTGGGTAAGGCGGCAGAGGCTGCTATAGGGTACACGGACTTTCCGGATGTTGCAGCTAGCAGATGGTCTGCAGGATATGTTAACGTAGCTGCAGGACAAGGAACTGTTATCGGTTATCCGGATGGGACTTTCGGTCCTGAAAACACTGTAACCTATGCAGAA
>CAYOQX010000272.1:0-651 GCA_964406195.1 uncultured Alkaliphilus sp.
AATTAAGGGCGGCATGAACGCCAAGAAAAAACATAATCGCGTACTGAAGATGGCAAAAGGCTACCGTGGAGCACGTTCTAAGCAGTATCGTATTGCTAAGCAGTCCGTTATGAGAGCACTTACCTCTTCCTATGCCGGTCGTAAGGAGAGAAAGAGACAGTTCAGAACTCTCTGGATCGCTCGTATCAATGCTGCAGCCAGACTTAACGGTCTTTCCTACTCCAAGCTTATGCATGGTCTTAAGCTTGCAGGCGTTGAAATGAACCGTAAGATGCTTGCAGATCTTGCTGTAAGCGATTCTGCTGCTTTTGCAAAGCTTTGTGCCCTTGCAAAGTCTAAGGTAGCTTAATAAAATAATTGGGGAGGAGGAGAAATCCTTCTCCCTTTTTTAACGTTTGTGATCTTTGAAAGGAGTTACCCATGGCAATTCTTGTTACCGGTGGTGCCGGATTTATTGGAAGTCATACCGTAGTTGAACTGTTAAATGCAGGTCATGAGGTAGTAGTACTTGACAATCTCTGCAATTCCAATCCTAAGTCCCTGGAGCGCGTGAAGGAGATAACTGGCAAGGAAGTAAAATTCTATGAGGGTGATATCTTAGATCGTGATATCCTTCAGAAGATCTTCCGTGAGAATGATATCGAGAGCACC
>CAYOQX010000272.1:661-1943 GCA_964406195.1 uncultured Alkaliphilus sp.
TTACAAGATAGACGCGGTCATACATTTTGCCGGTCTTAAGGCTGTTGGAGAATCTGTTCATAAGCCGATTGAATACTATGAGAACAATATTGCCGGTACTGTAACTCTTGTCGATGAGATGAGAAAAGCTGGCGTTAAGAATATTATTTTCTCTTCTTCTGCAACTGTTTATGGTGATCCCGCTGAGATCCCTATCACTGAGAACTGCCCTAAGGGCGTATGCACCAACCCTTACGGATGGACCAAGTGGATGATCGAGCAGATTCTTACAGACCTTCAGAAGGCTGATCCTGAATGGAATGTTGTTCTGCTTCGTTACTTCAATCCGATCGGTGCACATCCTACCGGAAAGATGGGAGAGAATCCTAACGGTATTCCTAACAATCTGATGCCCTATATCACTCAGGTTGCAATCGGTAAACTTGAGAAGCTTTCTATCTTCGGTAATGATTACGATACTCCGGATGGAACCTGTGTCCGCGATTACATCCATGTAATGGATCTTGCCAGCGGTCATGTTGCAGCACTCAAGAAGCTTGCACCAGGTAGTGGACTCTCTATCTATAACCTTGGCACCGGAATTGGATATTCTGTATTGGATATCGTTCATAATTTCGAGAAGGCGAATGATATGAAGCTGAATTATGTTATGGCGCCCAGAAGAGCAGGAGATGTTCCTCAGTGCTATTCTGATGCGAGCAAGGCAGAGCGTGAACTTGGATGGAAGGCTAAGTACGGCATCTTTGAAATGTGCCGTGACTCCTGGAATTGGCAGAAGTCCAATCCGAATGGATATGAAGATTAAATAATTTGATGGATATTTCTCTTGGCTCCATTGTAGTTTGAAAGAGATTCCGAAATTTCTTACCCGCAGAGAGATTGGCTTAAAATCAACCTTTTCTGCGGGTTTTTAATATAAAAAATATATTTTTCCGAAATTTATGAAAAAAGTACTTGCCAAGAGTTGCTTACTCGTGTATATTATTCATTGTTGACGCGGAAACAAAGAACACCGCAAAACAAACACGGTTCGTTGGTCAAGTGGCTAAGACGTCGCCCTCTCACGGCGAAAACAGGGGTTCGACTCCCCTACGAACTACGCTTAACAGCCCAACCCTGGAAAGTACCGGTTATTAACCGGTACTTTTCTTTTACAGAAAAAGGATGGTATATGAGAGCAGCAGATATTGAAAAGAAAACAGAAGAATTCCTGCTTCCGATCCTGGAACGTATGGGATTCGAACTTGTTGATGTAGAATATGTAAAAGAAGCTGGAGAGTAT
>CAYOQX010000273.1:0-1930 GCA_964406195.1 uncultured Alkaliphilus sp.
ATACCCGCATTTTCCCCCGGACCCTGCAAAACCTTATCCCCGGATGTAGGGAAATGCTTGAATAGTATCCTGGAATGTTTGTAACTGCAGTGCTCGGACCACATTGCACCGTACATATTTAACTCCAGGTCATTCGGTTCCCTGCCCAATGTTTCTACTATATCTTCATATTCTTCCTTTTTGAGTCCTACAGACTCGTATCTATTTAACATTTTATTTTCCCCTCTGTTCTCCACTCTGATTTATTGAATAGTGTTTGGGTTTATAACAACCCGACTTGCAAATTCTGTTTTATTGAATAGGCCGAATATATGGCCGGCTTCTGAATAATCCTGATATTTCCGGGCCCGCCCCGTTAAATTTCCGGCCGGGCTTAATATTTCAAAAGCTGCCGCTAAAGTTCTAAGTAATCCTTATATCCGATTTCTTCCAATTTGTCGGCTCTTTTTTCCACATTTTCAGCCAATTCCTTTTTATAATCTATCAATTTGTCCTGCAGTTTTTTATCCCCGACGGCTACAATCTGTGCCGCCAGTATTCCCGCATTTTTGGCTGCATTTATTCCTACGGTTGCAACGGGAACCCCCGAAGGCATCTGCACCGTGGAATAAAGAGAATCCACACCGTCCAATGTTCTGCTCTTAATCGGCACCCCGATTACCGGCACATGGGTTACGGCCGCCACCACACCCGCCAGGTGAGCGGCACCCCCGGCCCCTGCTATAATTACTTTAATTCCTCTGTCCGATGCATTTTTTGCAAATTCAAATGCTTTATCAGGTGTGCGGTGTGCGGAAATTATAGTGCATTCATGAGCAATCCCCAGCTTGTCCAGTATTTCCGCCGATTCCTTCATAATCGGAAGGTCCGAATCGCTTCCCATGATGATACTGACAATTATATCTTCCATAATACGCCTCCTGTTCCCTATAATCAATGTTTTATGATCCTTATGTATGATGTTTTGTAATCATTATGTTCAGTAGTTTATTATCATTATATACAATGTTTCACAATCATTTAATAGTGTTTCCTTATAGGACACAAAATAAAAGTGCAAAACACAACCCGGTCAGGCAGGTTATAGGGAATGAAACCTGCCCGTCCGGGCTTTATTCCATCGTTATCCCTAATATCATCATAATAACAAAAAAGAAATTAATGGTCAACACCTCGCACCGGCGGTATTTGGTTGATAAATACTATATCCGGGCCGATTCGGGGCGCTGACCGTCCTATGAATATTATAGGCTTGCATATAATTGTAACCGTAAAATTTTTGGGGTATAATTTACTTATTCGCCGCATATCAGTATAGCATTTGTCTAATCAGTTACACATAGCCCTGCACGGTTGATACACGGTCTTAACAGTCGATAGTTGATACACGGTTTTAACAGTCGATATATAGACTTGACAGTTAATATACAGTCTTGATGGTTGATACACAGTCTTAACAGTAGATGCACAGTCTTAACAGTTTTGACAGTAGATACACGGTCTTAACAGTTGATACATAATTTTAAATTGTTGGTTTGCAGTTTATGACTGCAATTCGAGTGTTTGGGGGGACTTTCATGGAGTATTCAATCTTGGCATATTTGTGGTTTTTCATTATCTATTCCTTTATAGGTTGGTGTATAGAAGTTGCATATCACACGGTGATATCGGGCAAATTTGTTAACAGGGGTTTTCTCAACGGCCCTGTGTGTCCCATTTACGGTTTCGGTATGGTTTTTCTTGTTTTCTTCTTGGGTTTTAGGGAAAATAATCTTATACTGCTGTTTTTAGGTACATTTCTGCTCACATCGGTATTGGAATTTATTACGGGATTCGTCCTGGAGGAAATATTCGATAAAAAATGGTGGGATTATTCCGGCAATCCTTTTAATATAAAGGGGTATGTCTGTCTGTCCTTTTCTACCGCATG
>CAYOQX010000274.1:0-1927 GCA_964406195.1 uncultured Alkaliphilus sp.
AAATCCATCAAACAATTGGCAAGGAGTGCTTCCGAGGTGCTTTCATTAGGAAACCAAACGGGAGAAGGGTGGTTCCTGACGGCGGAAATGATAGAATTGATAGAAGGCGGTGCGCCTAATATACTGTGCATGCAGCCCTTTGCCTGTCTGCCAAATCATATAACAGGCAAGGGAATGATAAAGGCATTGAGAAACAGATATGAAAAATCTAATATAGTTGCAGTGGACTATGATCCCGGGGCCAGCGAGGTAAACCAATTAAACAGAATCAAATTGATGCTTTCCGTTGCTTTTAAAAACATGCAGGAAGAAAATGCTGTAATTAAAAGCACAGGCAGGGAAGGAACCGGGAAGCGGCGCAGACAGCGAAAACCGCAGGGAACCGCGGAAACAATTCCGACAGGTTATTAGAAACACCCTGATATTCATAGATATAAGATGCCGAAAAAACCTGCTTGACTTCTATAACATATGGGGTGTATAATAATATAATGTATTTTTAAAATCAAATGAACACAAAAGCCGGGAAGAGGAGAGTAATAAAGTAAAACTGTTTCCAGAGACATAATCACATGGTGGAAGATTATGACAGTATATTTTATGAACATCACCTCGGAGCTGAAAATCTGAAACAGCAGTAGGATTTTCCGTACCCATACGTTATATGGCTTGAGCGATAAAATAGTACTTAAATGTTGTTTTATAACAACGGTATTTGAATGATGATATTGGATGCCGTTTTATAACAATAGTATTTAAATATTATTTTATAACCAGGGTGGTACCGCGATAAATTCGTCCCCGAGCCTTTTAGGCTTGGGGATTTTTTATGACCCGGCCAAATTTGTGCGGCCGAGGGAATAAACAGGTTAATTTGGTTACAATAATCACAGAGAGGATGAACAGAGTGAAAGGATTTAAACCGTTATCAGATGATCCGGTTGCTGAAAAAGAAAGTAGAACAGCCCAATACTGGGATGAAAATAAAATATTTAACAAAAGTGTGGAAAACCGGGAAGGAAGCAAACAATTTGTTTTCTACGAAGGACCCCCAACTGCAAACGGGGCGCCGGGAATCCATCATGTGATTGCCAGGGCGCTGAAAGACTCCGTATGCAGATACAAGACAATGGAGGGTTATCAGGTAAAGAGAAAAGCGGGATGGGATACGCACGGACTGCCTGTAGAAATAGAGGTCGAAAAACAACTGGGACTTTCAAACAAACATGAAATTGAAGAATATGGAATAGATAAATTCAATAAAAAATGCAGGGAATCCGTATTTTCCTATGAAAAACAATGGAGGGAAATGACTGAAAGAATGGGTTATTTCATAGACCTGGACAACCCGTACATTACATTGGAAAATGACTATATCGAATCTGTGTGGTGGATTTTAGATAAATTCTTCAAGGAAGGCTATATATATGAGGGACACAAGGTCCTGCCCTACTGCCCGCGCTGCGGAACGGGACTTGCATCCCACGAGGTTTCACTGGGATACGAAGAAATAAAATCAGACACGGTTATTGTTGCATTTAAAAGAAAAGATAAAGACGAATACTTTTTAGTATGGACAACAACACCCTGGACGCTGGCAGCCAATGTTACATTGACTGTGCATCCCGAAACCACCTATATAAAAGCAAGGCTTGATGACAAACTTTATTATGTGGCCGAGGAACTTGCAGACCAACTGCTGGGTGATGACTTTGAGGTTGTTGAAAAACTGAAGGGTAAGGATTTGGAATATATAGAATATGAGCAGATAATGCCCTTTGTAGAGGTGGATAAAAAAGCATTTTTCGTTACGTTGGGAGACTATGTGACCACGGATGAGGGAACGGGAATAGTTCATACCGCCCCCGCCTTTGGTGAGGATGACTACCTGACAGGGAGAAGATATGACCTGCCGGTACCGCAGCCG
>CAYOQX010000275.1:0-1926 GCA_964406195.1 uncultured Alkaliphilus sp.
AGCAATAATTGTGAAAACAATTATTTTAAGGATACGCTGGACTTTAATATTCATTATTTAAATAGTAAAACAAATCAACATATTGAACTGAATGAATCTATAGAAATAAAGGTATCTGAAGCGATAAGCAGGGAAATATCCGCTAAGAGAACATTGGATTTTTAAAATGAACGGATATCCGAAGAGAACTTTAGATTTTTAAAAAGGGTGATTTTAATTGGAAGGTTGGGAAAGGGCTCTGGTAAATAATTTCGGTTCTGCAGTAGTCAATAAAAAACTGGTTTTGGAAAATGAAATCCAAGGAATACCCAGATATGTATCAGAATATATATTGGGGGTATATGGTGTTGATGGTATTACAGATGCTGCCATTAAGGAAGCCAATGATTTTATAAATCATAACAAATACAGCAGCAAAGAAAAAGAGTTATTAAAAAGTAAATTAGTTTCCGACTATATACTCAAGGTTTTAGACAAATTTAAGGTAGAAACGGATGTTAAGAAAAATGAATATAATGCAAGTATGGGGACTGTCCACCTACCGAATATGAAGGCTAATCCCAGTTTAATTAGGGAACACGAGAGACTTTTAATCGACGGAATTTGGGGTCTGGGCGAATTGAGATATTACCCGCCGGGAGAGGCATATTTTGGCGGGGATGATGTCAACAAAGACGGAATAATTGAGCTGCAAAAATTTAAACCGCTGCAGCTTTCAGATATATCAGTGGAGGATTTTAAAAAGGGACGAGCTAAGATTGATACGGAATCATGGATTAATGCACTGATTTCAACAATAGGACTAAATTACAACAATTATGATTTGAGAAAGAAACTTATAATTTTATCCCGGATGATACCGATGGTGGAAGAATCCGTGTTTATGATGGAATTCGGAAAACCGAGTACCGGGAAAACATATTGCTATGAAAACATATCAGCTTACTCCAGGGTTATTTCGGGAAGCTCTATTACTCCTGCACAATTTTTTTATAACATACAGACCAAGACCCCGGGTTTGCTTTTACAGTATGATGTTGTGCTATTTGACGAAGTGGATAAGGTGCGCACCAAGGGGATAAATGAAGAAGTTATAAACAAATTATACAAATATCTGGAGAGTTTCTCCTTTGACAGGGGTGGAATTGAGCAGTCTTCTACTTGTGGAATTATAATGGTGGGCAATATTAGTCCGGATAAAGAATATGAGGAAAAAACATTATTTTCAGATGTTTTACATGATAAATTAAGGGAAGAAGCATTCTTAACTAGGTTAAACGGGGTTATTCCCGGGTGGGAGCTGGACCCAATAGAAAAGAGGGAAATAAGTCTGACCAAGCACTATGGGTTCATGGCGGACTATTTCAGTGAAATACTGCATGGACTTAGGAAATCCTATGTTCATCATCATATGGCTAAGCAAAAAATCAAACTTAAAAATGCTAATATAAGGGATGAAAATGGTATTATGAAAATTGTTTCCGGGTTATTAAAAATAATCTATCCAGATGGAGAAATTGAGGATGATATTTTTTCCGAGATTGTTAAATATGCCGTGGAAATCAGACAGTATGTAATCAATCAAATTTTCTATATCACCGGGAAAAAGGATTATGATGTCAGGTTGGATTGGGAGATTAAGGATTTATGCTAAGGATGATAACATGAAAACTCTAAATGAATATATTTCATACATTATGGATAGATACTTAGATGCTAGAACGAAGGAAATGTTTTCCAAGCACGAATTAGGAGACCTGCTAAGACATGAAATCCCCAAATATATTAGGGGACTTCTTATTTTTGACAAAAACAGATATAGTGCAGAAGGAACAATAGGCGCTGGATCATGGACCTGGACACCCTGGATAGCAATTTTAGATAAGAAAATAAATGCTACTATGCAGGAAGGGGTATATATTGTTT
>CAYOQX010000276.1:0-1905 GCA_964406195.1 uncultured Alkaliphilus sp.
TTTTTTTAGGGTGTAAAAAATAGAAAGGTGGTGCTAGAAATGAGACCTAGCAAAAAAATAACTTTAAAAGAAAAAATTGATGAAAAAGGTAACTACATAATGGACCATACAAAGTGGAGAGAGCCTAACTATCACGGTACTTATGTAGAAATGATTAAAGATAGACCTGCGAGAGTAGAAAAATTGTATCAGGAATTCATTACTGAAATGTCAAGGGAATTCCCAACCTTTGAAATTATTGCACAATCACAATCTGAATTTCCAGCTGGTGTATGTATGTACGTTACTTACAGAGTGTAAGAATTGATTAAGCCAAGTCGAATGACTTGGTTTTTTAAAATTAAATTAACAAAAGTTTTTTTATTATACGAGGGGATAATGAGATGAAACCTATTGCTATGATAAATTGATGCAAGATAAATTCTGATTGCCTAAGATTGATTTCCAACAAGAATCCAATTGATGATTTGTATCAAAGAATAATGGTGAAGGTTATTGCACAAAAGCTAGCCAGATAGCAAGTAGTTTGATACAATAATTGTAGGATTTTATATGTAGAAAGGGTAATATGTCGTTTTCAGGGCATATAGGTATGTAAAAGTGGAGTATAAAATTGTAGAAACAGTAGAATTAGATGAACGATATGTTGTAGTTAGTAAAAAAAGTAATACCATAATATGTGACGCGATAGGATATGGATTTAAATCAAAAACATTAGCATATGATTTCTATTGCAAATATATGAGACGTTCTGGAAAGCAAATTGATGATAATGCCATTAAAATTATTAAATCAGAAAAGCTAACAAAGTTTCAGAAGAAATATATTGTAGTTGATAAAGTAGGAAAAATACTAGATGACAATAATGGAAAAGGATTTTTGAGTAGTCAGCAAGCAGAAAAACACTTTCAATATATTATTGAAAGAAGAAAGGCTAATGACTACTATTACTATTTGCGTTATTTAGAACAAGACTTACAGGAATTTGTAATTAATCGTATTAATGCTGGCAAAAAAAATCTATATAATAGTGTTAAAAGTTATATTGCTGGTAATGAGCGTCGAAAAAACAAAAGGTCATATGAAGAGTTAAGAAAAAGAGTATTTCAAGAAGTAAAAATAAGTCATAACTTGCAGGCGGAAGAAGAACTATTGTTTTTAAGACTTTTTGACAGTTATTATAAGTATCGTAACAATATAAATTCAGATCCCCTATACCCAAAGGTTTCAGATAACTTAGAACCTACATTTGATTTTGGACATGCTAATGAGGAGCAAAAAGAAGCTATTAAGGCTACTGAAGGTCCTGTGCTAATTATAGCAGGACCAGGCACAGGAAAGACTTATACATTGGTTAAACGAATTGTATATTTAATCAAAGCAAAGAATGTGCAACCTGAAGCAATCATGGTAGCTACATTTACAGATAAAGCTGCCAAAGAATTGATCACTAGAATTACAAATGAACTGTTGCCTCTTAATATATCAATTAATGTGCGCGAAATGTACATAGGAACATTTCATTCCATCTGTTTGAGATTACTAGACGAGTTTCTTCAATATACAAATATTAAAAAAAATTATCGTCAGTTAGATGCATTTAATCAACAATATGTAATCTCTTTGAAGTGGAATCTAGAGACGTTTAAAAAATTACCTTATTATTACGATGTAATTAAAGCTGATAATAATTGGGATGCAGCAAAGAAAATTGCCTCTTATGTAAATAATATGGAAGAGGAAATGGTTGATATTGATGGAATGTTGCAAAGCATGGAACCGAAATCAATAGGAATGGCAAACATATTGCTTCAATATCGTAAACTTTTGAGATCAGAAAATATGCTTGATTTTTCTACCATGCAGACAGAAGCATTTGCTTTGCTAAAAAACAATCCTAACATA
>CAYOQX010000277.1:0-1897 GCA_964406195.1 uncultured Alkaliphilus sp.
TTGTTTGTCAATTCTATTTTTAAGATCAGCCACATGTGAAATAATTCCTACTAATCTATTACCCTCTGTAATAGAATTCAGCGCTCTCATCGCCTGCTCCAACGACTCCTCGTCTAGAGAACCAAATCCTTCATCGACAAACAGCGTGTCAAGCCGGATTCCTCCTGCTGATGATTGAATCTCATCTGAAAGTCCAAGTGCCAATGCAAGCGAAGCTTTAAAAGATTCTCCTCCTGACAGCGTTCGGACATTACGCTCAGTACCATTATAATAATCAATTACATTTAATTCTAATCCACTCTGAATTCTGTCGTCAGTCGTTCCCTGAATTCTTTTGAGTTCATATTGACCATTAGACATTGTAAGAAATCTGGTATTTGCTTTATTGATGATTCTATCAAAATATGTTGTCTGAATGTAGGTTTCCAATTTGATTTTGGGTACAATATTTCCATTAGCTGTATTAGATAATTCTTTAGTCCAATTCCATCTCTTCTCAAGCTCTGTCAGTTCATTATACCGCCTGCTAATAGACTCTGAAGCTTTCTTGTTCACGTCCATTCTTACTGTAATCTGCTTTCGTTCATCCTCGAGGACTTTTCTGGATAATATGAGTTGTTTTCTCTCTTCTTTTAAAGAATCAAGATTATCAACTACATCCTTCTTCAATTGTTTATCAATCGTGGAAATAGTCGTTTCCCTATCATTAATTATTTTCTGACATTCCTCTAACGCATCCTTGGCTTTTTTAATGCTCTTTTCAATATTGTCTTTAATCATTTCCATTTTAGCCATTTCCAGAGTTGCCTTCTTCTTATTTTCGAATGGAAGGTTTGATACCTTTTCCTCCAGTTTTGCTTTAAGACTTTCTGATAGTATTCCCAATTCATTTATATTGTTTGAATTCTTTTCAATAGTACCTTTGAGACTGCATATCTCTTCTTCAATTTCAGGAATTGACTTTTCAAACGTATTTCTACGTTCTATTTTTTGATTAATATCTTCAATATATTTATCTAATTCATTTGATTTATTATTTATTTCATTCAACCTATTCACTGAACATTCATAAATTTTTGAAAATTCACATTTCTTCATGACATTAACCGCAAGAGTTTCTATGTTTTCTTTCAAAGTGTCAACCTGGCCTTTTTTAACACCCGCATCTTTACTCAGATTCTTTGTTATTCCTTCAAGATTTGTCACTTTCACTTTTTGTTCTTCCAGTGTCTGCTTGGTTGGTGCCCCCTGCGTAGGAATCGCCGGATGAGGATGGCTTGTTGATCCACATACAGGACACTTAGTTCCTTCCTCCAATGTCGCTGCAAGAATCCCTGCCTGTTCATCCAAAAAAGCCTTTTCCATAACTTCATATGTTCGCTTTTCTTCAGACCATTTTAAACTAACTTCAGTATAATTGCTCATTGCTTTCTGATACTGCTCCACGCTCAAGTCATATTTTCTGATCTGTTCAACAAGATTTTCAAACTTACTTTTTTCTTCAAATAATGACTTTCGTTCATTCTCAGTTTGAACTTTTTGTGCATCTATTCCTTTAAACCGGTTCAATGTTTCTTTTTCTTTTAATAATTTATTCTCGAGTGTCAACAAATTATCTTTATTTAAGTTTTGATGTTTCAATAGGATTTCGAGTTCGGCCTTCTCAACATTATATCTTTCCTGTAACACCTGCGCTTGCTCATATTCCGGAATTTTTTCTTCAATCGACTTAATCTTATGTTCAATCTCAAGTTTATCACTTTCTTTTAAAAGTTCATTATCTAACTTGTCCTGAAGTTCACCCAACCTTGGCTTATAAGTTTCCAGCTCATTTATCGCTTTATCTTTTTGGGCAAGAGCCTTTTGATGTGCCTGTGCTTTTCCCATTCTATTATCC
>CAYOQX010000278.1:0-1891 GCA_964406195.1 uncultured Alkaliphilus sp.
TGTTGTGGGCAGTATTTAATTTTTCCATTAAAGCAATATCAAAATTGCAAGGAGGGCAATTTGTCTAAAAAAAAACATAATGGTATTGTAGATTTCAAGGATTTTTCAATGTTTAAAGTACCGTCCAAATACATTATGAGATATACGAAGGAAGACTTACCGGGATACAGAACTGAATTCATGCGGGATAGGGATAGAATATTATATTCTAGGGCTTTTCGCCGACTGAGCAATAAGACTCAGGTGTTTTTGTCTGGTTATTTAGATCACATTAGAACAAGATTAACGCATAGCTTAGAAGTTGCACAAATTGCCAAGACTATAACAGCAAACCTGGGTTTGGATGAAAATCTTGCTGAGGCCATATCGCTTGGCCATGACCTGGGACATACACCATTTGGTCATATTGGCGAAAAAATTCTAAATATAATACTTAATGGGTGCGAAAGTTTTACGAAGGATCTAAAAGATTGTGAGAAGGGTTTTAAACATAACCTACAATCTGTAAGGGTGGCAGTTGATCTTGAGGGTGATTTAAACCTTACAAAGCAAACTCTTTTTGGATTATATAATCATACCGACGATAAATGGAAGTCTTGTTCTTATAAACGTAGAGAGAAATGTTGTTTTTTTCTACAATCAAATGAATGCAACCGCAAACTAAGGATAGATTTCTATAAGAAATATCTAGAGCATCTAATGATTAAAAAAAACAACTTCGCCTGGTCTTTTGAGGCGTTCATTGTTGAGAAAAGTGATGAAATTGCTCAGAGGCATCATGACATTGAAGATGCGCTTGATTCAAAAATAATATCTGTGTTTGAAGCAAAAAAAATCATAAAAGAATATTTTGGAGTGCAGCGATGCTCCATGAATCGTTATAGTCGTTTTTACTATGATAAAATTCAAAGCTTTATCGATTTCCCTGATCAAAAAAGCACCTATGAATTTATTAAGGATATCTCTAGGTTTATAGTAAATATTTTAGTAGAAAAACTAATTAAATCCAGCATGGAAAATCTAGAATATTTTAAAAATCAATATCGGATAGAGACAGAAAAACAGTTTGAAGAATTCTACCCTAAAGTTATAGATATTAGTGAGGTTAAAAAAATAATATCATTTGACCCTATAAATGGTTCCGGCTCGACTTTTGCAGAAATTGTTAAGGGACTTAAGGAGCATCTAAATAGCAAAATATTAAATTCATATCCGGTTCAACAAATGGATGGTAAGGGGCGTTTTATCATTCGTCGGTTATTTAAGGCATATTTGACCAATCCGCAACAATTACCGGATAAGACAATTATAACTTTGGTGGGGGAAATATCCAAGGCACCGCGAGAAAGTGAAAACGACTTATCAATCCTAGTTGGAGAATATAGAAGGGTGTTGTTAGATTGTATCAACTCGCCGGGTGGGAAAAAAGTATTAATACGTACAATTGCAGATTATATTGCTGGGATGACAGATCTATATGCACTCAGGATGTATGAAAGGCTTTATGGGTAATGAGATAGATTATTAATCTATTATAATTACTACTGATATCAGGGTTTCCTAATTGCTGAACACCCGTTTTAATAAAAACAGCTACTACCATTACAATAGGGGGGAAACTTATGATCCCCGGTACCACCGTCTACAGCACCACCTACCCCCGCAAAGGCCCCGGCCTGGTTATCACTGTAAAAACCGTTTTCGGCTGGGAGTATGTGGATCTGTTTTTCGAAAAAACCGGCGAGAAAATGACCCTCCCGGCCGATGATCTAACCATTTGCGAATCACCGGAAATAAGGCTACAACAGGGCCATTTTAGCAGCGCGGACCGGTTTTTGCTACGGCTTCTCTTTGAGCGGATGCGGGAACTAAGAAGTGGGGCCGGGTTTCA
>CAYOQX010000279.1:0-1884 GCA_964406195.1 uncultured Alkaliphilus sp.
CTTCTGATGGTTCTTATTCTAAGATTAGTGAGTTTTATGTAGAAGGAGAAAATCCACAATCATGGACACAAAAATTATCTGTTCATGAAGTAAAAAAGCAAGATAAAGATTGTTTTGTTATGGCAGATAAAATAGTTAATGGTATAATATTAAGTATATCTGAGCAATTAGAAGCTAATGATATGAATTTAGAAAAAGATATGCTTTCTTTTAACTATGTAAAAAAAGATGCTAATAATACTTTGCTTTATTGGGAAAGAAAAAATATTGCAGATATTCAAGATGAAACTCAATTTATGAGAATATTTATTTCTGAATATTCTCATAAGATGTATCTTGTAACTTATACATTAAAACAAGATTTTAATGCAATGAAAAATTCTGATATTACTTCCTATTTGCAGACGATAGAAGCTATTCAAGAACTAAAGGAAAAATAAATGTTTTGAACGGAGGTGAACTCTATTGTTTTAAAACAGTAGGGAATAATTATGTATGAAAGCCGTATGTTTCATCGTGTAACTAAAGCAAATATGACTTGTTTTGTTGATGGAAATGATAAAACAAGAAAAGTTTTTAATATTAGTGCAGGTGGTATACTAATTGAGCGTTTTGAAGAAGATGAATTAGAGATAGGTAAAAATGTTTCTATTCAAGTATTTTCTGATAGCCAAACCCTATTTAGAGTAGAGGGAAAAATTATTAGGAAACAAGAGCGTAGTTTAGCTATTCAATTTTCTAATATTAGCAAAGACATTCAAAAAAACTAAAAAAAAATATAAAAAAAAGAGTGGTGTGAAATTACACATCACTCTTTTTTTTAGCATTAAATGGCAAATAAAGAGAATTCTTCTACACTCTTTCCTCTGATTTTCCGCTTTTTATAAGTCCTCTTTGTACGAGGCTTTTCAGTGGTGAAAGCAGAAATATCAAAAAGGGCTGTTTGAATAATATTTTTCTTAATTTCCTCGAAGAATACCAATGGCTTACCAACGATGGTCTTAGCCTTTTCTTCATGGACTTTCTTTTCTTCCTTTGTCATTTCATTCCCGATAATGCTAAGAGTTCTAGTTAAAGCAGACCGAACAAGTTTGGCATATTTTTTAAGTGCCACCTTAGTTGCCGAAACTTCTTCAGCAGTAGCTTCCTCAACTGCAGGAAAATTAGACTCAAACAACTGTTCATCAGTTGCTTTTACCGCAGCGAGAATCTCCTCATATGACATACGAAGATGTTTCTGACAACGAATGTCTTTCTTATTCCAATACAATGGAAGTTCCCAAGGAGCATTAAGCCTGATTCCAAGCCGATTTTTTAGTTTCAGCTTTTTATCATCAGGCAGAGCATTCAAATACTCAAATGCTACCTTTTGAGTATTAGTAGACCGTTCAACATAGATTGGTTTATTAGCTAGAATCTCATCATACAAATGCTCGAACAGAGTGCATTCAGCACTCTCCCAAGTTTTCGTCCGAACGGAAGAACGCCACGGAAGATTAAACATTCTAACCTCTAATGGCATAATCCGTCCTTCAAAAATTCCATACATATTAAATATGTATGAATTTCGTGAGTCTTTTGACTCAAAATCCTTTGAAATTGCGAAGGAAAATTCTTTTCCATCTTTCAAAAAAGAATAAACCTTCAAGACTTCTTTAGAAACCTGAATTGCATTCTTGGCGTCAAGAACGAATTCAAACTCTTCTGCATCCAGTAATTCACCTTTCATTGGGAAACAACTCCTTTCAAATCATCAATAATGCTTCTTGTTATAGTATATAGTTTTTTCTAAAAAAAAGCAATTTAATAGTTCTTTTTTCTTTTTGAATTATATAATGTATAACAAAAAAGAAAAATAATGATGAAAAACGAAAATGTTTTTTT
>CAYOQX010000280.1:0-1146 GCA_964406195.1 uncultured Alkaliphilus sp.
TAATTGTAAGTGATGTAAAGATTATCGGAAAAGTAGTCGGCTTATTAAGAAAAATGGTCTAATTGATATATAGTTATAATTTTAGAACTTCTGACAGTGCAATTAGCGCGCCAAGTTTTCCGTGGCTATAATTGAAGCTACCTTGAAAGTAACCTATATATGGAGGACGCAATGGCGCGTCTGCACTTAACTCTATAGAAGAGCCCTGGATAAATGTTCCTCCCGCCATTATAACCTCATCCTCATAACCAGGCATTTTGTAAGGCTCCGGTTGTACATACGAATCAATTGGTGCGGCTTTTTGAATACCTTGACAAAATCTAATTAGTTTATTTCGCTCATTAAATTTGATAGCTTGGATTATATCTCCCCTTTTTTCATCGAATTTTGGTGACACATCAAATCCATGTGACTCAAACAGCTTTGATGTAAATATGGCAGCCTTTATAGCTTCGCCAACAATATGGGGACCATTAAAAAGGCCCATATAAAATGGTAAGTTTATCCCAAGGGCTGGTCCACATTCTTTACCCAAGCCAGGTGCAGTTAATCGATTTGCTACTTGTTCTACCAAAGTTTGGTTTCCAACGATATAGCCTCCTGTTGGAGATAATCCCCCACCTGGGTTTTTGATTAGAGAACCGGCAATTATGTCAGCACCGATTTCTATAGGTTCTTCTTTCTCAACAAATTCTCCATAGCAATTGTCAACAAAAATAATAATTTCTTGATTAATATTTCTTACAGCATCTACAAGTTCCTTTATATCTTCAATAGTCAATGATTCTCTCCATGAATAGCCCCTAGAGCGCTGTATTAATATCATTTTAGTTTTGCTTGTTATAATTTTCGATAATCTTTCAACATCAAATTTTTTATCAAGTAATAAGTTGATTTCGTTGTAATTGATTCCCCAGTCTTTCAATGTCCCCTCTTCCCTTTTCTCACCTATACCTATTACCGTTTTAAGTGTGTCATATGGAGGTCCTGTGATTGATAGGATCTCATCACCAGGTCTCAATAAACCAAAAAGGACTAGTGCAATTGCATGAGTCCCGGAGACAATCTGAGCCCTAACAAGGGCTTTTTCGGCTTTAAATATGTATGCATAGACATCTTCAAGGGCATCTCTACCAATATCACCAT
>CAYOQX010000280.1:1163-1875 GCA_964406195.1 uncultured Alkaliphilus sp.
GTATTGAAATGGAAGTCACTTATCCTTGTCTCCTGCATTGCCTTTATCACTTTATATTGATTAAATTCTCTAATCCTGTCAATCTCATAAAAAACATTGCTTATTTTTTTCTCTATTTTTTCCCCTTTGTTTATCAAGGATTTATTTATACCATAATGTTCTGTAAGGATTTCCGTTGTTTTACAATGCAAGCTAATTCCTCCTATTTATTATGCTATAATTTTGTATATCTAATTTCTATACTTAATATGTCGTAATTATCTCGTTTGCAATTTTTCTTATATCTATCTTATTCAATTTTACATCCACACACAGGACAACTTTCGCTCTCTATGCAATTTTGTTTAAGTAATATAGGAGCATATGTTATTCCTTCTTTATACCCTTCACTCTTACCAACACGTCTGCCAAATCCATACCCCGTTAACAATATAGAAAGTGCGATAATCAAATATAATCCTATTTGCAATTTTGTATAACTCCTTCCATCTTATTAAATGAAATATTCACAATAGGTGCCATAACTAATACTAATAAGCTTTTTAAAGGGTTTAGCATGAAAGATAAAATTAAAAAGATTAATGATAACAAAAATACCTCCATCTTACCATATTTAACTGCCAAATTGCTATATCCAAACTTTCTATCTGATTCAATATCAATTAAATCATCAATTAAATGTATAGCCATAATTACTGATAGGTAAAAATTA
>CAYOQX010000281.1:0-1860 GCA_964406195.1 uncultured Alkaliphilus sp.
TATTTGATGAACTAGGGTTGAATGCATACGATGAATTGGGAGTTACGAGGATAGAGTGAACTTGTTATGAGAATGGTTTGAATGTTCAAAATTTATATGTGGGGGGGATAATATGAAAACAATATGGATATTGAATCATTATGCAATACCACCGGAATTGGGCCCCCTGATACGACATTATAAATTTGCAGAAAGTCTAATTCCAAAAGGGTACAGGGTAATAATATTTGCCGCAAGTAGTATGCATTATCTAAATGACAATTTGATTAATGATAAGAAAAAATATTTGCACAGGGAATATAATAAGATTCCTTTTGTTTTTATAAGGGCATTAGACTATAGGGGAAATGGAAAAAAAAGAATCTTGAATATGTTTGAATATTCATACAGGATTCTATCAGTTTCCAAAAAGGTCAGTCATAATAAACCGAAAATTATATACGCATCCTCCGCACATCCTTTAACCTGGCTCGCAGGTTATAAACTGGCCAAACGATACAATGCCAAATTTATAGCAGAAACTAGGGATTTATGGCCGGAAACCCTGGTTGCAATGGGACGAATAAAAAGAAACAGTATTCCTGCAAGGATATTATATGTGTTGGAAAAGTTTATATATAAAAAAGCGGACAGGCTTATTTTTACGTTTCCGGGTGGAAAAGACTATGTTAAAAATATTGGACTGGACAGTTCAAAAGTAAGGTATATAAATAACGGAGTTGATTTGGGGGAATTTAACGAAAACAAGGAAAAACACGTATATAATGATGTGGATTTAGATGATGAAAACACTTTTAAAATTCTTTATACAGGCTCTATGGGGCAAGCTAATGCACTCAGTTATTTACTTAAATCAGCGAAAATTATCCGAGATAAAGGTGTCCAAAATATAAAATTCATATTATTTGGTGATGGGTATCAAAGACAAGAACTAGAACAGTTTGTTAAAGATAATGATTTGCAAAACGTTATATTTAAGGGAAGGGTTGATAAAAAATATATTCCTAATATTTTGAGCAAATCAAATTTAAATGTTTTTACAGGAAAACATATTCATTTATATAAATATGGATTAAGTTTAAACAAAATGTTTGAATACTTCGCCTCGGGCAAACCGATCATTTCTAACATAGAATGTGGATATGATATGTTGGAAAAATATAATTGTGGAATAACGGTGCAGGGCGGTTCCCCAAAGGCTCTTGCCGAAGGAATATTAAAATTCTATAATATGCCTCAAAAAGAATATGAATTCTATTGTCAAAATGCCTTAAAAGCAGCGGAACATTTTGATTTTAAAGTATTAACAGATAAGTTAGAAAGAGTAATCTTAGAGTTAACGTCGGGGGAGAAGGGAGACTCATATGCAAATACCACTAATTAATTTAAAAAAACAGTACCAAACAATTAAAGGAGAAGCAGACAAAAAGGCATTAGAAGTATTGTCAGGTGCTCAGTACATAATGGGAACTAACGTCAAAGAATTTGAAAAGGAATTTAGTGAATATCTAGGGATTAAGCACTCAATATCGGTGGGCAATGGTACTGATGCACTCATTATTTCTTTAAAAGCATTGGGGATAGGTGAAGGAGATGAGGTAATTACAACCCCATGGACATTTTTCGCAACAGCAGAAAGCATATCTTTTGTAGGGGCAACCCCTATATTTGTTGATGTAGAACCGGATACCTTTAACATAGATCCTGCAAAGGTAGAAGAAAAAGTTACTTCTAAAACAAAGGCTATAATGCCGGTTCATATATTTGGACAACCCTGTAATATGGATGCAATAAATGATATAGCTAAAAAACATAATCTTTATGTAATAGAGGATGCGGCTCAGGCAGTAGGCTCGGAAT
>CAYOQX010000282.1:0-1840 GCA_964406195.1 uncultured Alkaliphilus sp.
GTTTTGATGGGTTGGGGTTTGGATTGATTGGTTATTGTAGGGGATCTTTTAAACTCTTTGTCGCCCGCCACCGTTTCTTCTTCTATACTGTTCCAACTGCTGCATCCCGGACATTTGCCCAACCATCTGGCACTCTCATATCCGCATTCTTGACAAATAAACTTAGTTTTAGTCTTCGGCATTTAATCACCCGTCCTAATTACCTTAATCTATTATTAATATTGTACCATAAAAACAAGTATATTAAGCAGCTACGTTTCCAATATTATATATATGTATATACTAAATACAGAGTATTGGATATTATAGGCTGCAACCGCATTTTTTGTAATTGGCCTAATTTAAAATTTTCACGGAAATAAAAAGGATTTTACACGAATGTATAGAATATTCTAACTAACAATCTAAACAATTAACTGCACAAATAGCGAGGAGGAAAGACATGAAAACATATGAAGCGCAACAGATCAGAAATGTTGCTTTTTTGGGCCACGGCGGCAGTGGCAAAACAACACTGGCGGAAGCCGCGTTATTTTCTGCCGGATTAATCAATAGGATGGGTAAAACTGAAGATGGAAATACAGTATCAGATTTCGATAAAGAGGAAATGACACGAGGTATATCAATCGGTACATCATCAGTTCCTGCCGAATGGAAGGAACATAAGATTAATATATTGGATACACCCGGATATTTTGATTTTGTCGGGGAAGTCCAAAGTGCTTTAAGGGCTGCCGATGGGGTAGTCATTGTGGTAGATGTTTCAAACGGTATAGAGGTGGGAACCGAAAAATCATGGGATTTTGCTATCGATAACGAAAAACCCACATTCATCTTTGTCAACAAAATAGACCGCGAGAATACCGATTTTGATAAAGTATTGGACAGTTTGAGAGAACAATTCGGGAACAGAGTAGTTCCGTTCCAGGTTCCGATCGGTAAAGATGAAAATTTTGTGGGTACCGTAGATATTGATAAAATGGTAGCCAAAGAATATGACGGTAAAGGGTGCACGGAAAAGCCAATTCCGGAGGACCTTATGGATCAGGTGAATCCCATTCGCGAAATGCTGATGGAATCCGTTGCGGAAAGCGATGAGGAACTATTGGAAAAATATTTTGAGGGTGAGCCTTTTACCGAGCAGGAAATTCAGGAAGGCCTGAGAAAGGGAATTATAAACGGGGATATTATTCCTGTTTTATGCGGTTCATCTGTAAAAAATATAGGTGTCCATTCCCTATTGGATATGTTGGTGGATTATTCTCCATCACCCGTTGATATGCCTACAATAGAAGGTACCGACCCATTTAATGAAGATGAGATTATAGAAAGAACAATGGACCCGGATGAACCATTCTCCGCACAGGTATTTAAGACCATTGTCGACCCTTATATGGGTAAGATATCATTACTGAAAATTATATCCGGAAAACTCACAGCGGATACGGAAGTACTGAATGCAAATAAAGATGAAAAAGAGAGAATCGGTACACTATCCCTGCTGAGAGGAAAAGACCAAATTGAGGTGGGGGAAGCATTGGCGGGAGATATTGTTTCCATTGCCAGACTTCAGTATACAAATACGGGAGATACGCTGTGCGATGTTGATAATCCGGTCATGTATGAAGGTATAGAATTTATGAAACCTCAACTCGCTTTGAGCATTAAACCTAAATCAAAAGGTGACGAAGAAAAAATCGGTTCCGGACTCCAGCGTCTGGCGGAAGAAGATCCTTCCTTCTATTTTGAGAGAAATCCGGAAATAAGACAGACCCTTATTTATGGACAGGGAGAGTTGCATACAAATATAATTACGAGTAAATTGAAGAATAAATTTGAT
>CAYOQX010000283.1:0-1833 GCA_964406195.1 uncultured Alkaliphilus sp.
ATATTAAAAGCTACAAATATGTCCTTAGGTATGAATATAGTATTTGTCTTTGTAGAACAAATAGCAAAGATACTGGGAAAAAATTTTGATATTGAGGTTGTAGAGCATCATCACAATCGTAAAAAAGATGCTCCGTCCGGAAGTGCTAAATACATTGTAGAATCCATAGAAAAAGGATTGGGTGAATCCAGAAAACGTCAATACGGAAGGGTAGGGGAATGCCCGAGGGAAAAAGGTGAAATCGGTATACATGCAATTCGGGGAGGCAATATAGTCGGTTATCATGAGGCGAATTTTATAAATGAACTTGAAACTGTAAAAATAGCTCATGAAGGTTATGATAGGACAGTGTTCGCACAAGGGGCACTGGAGGCGGCGAAATTCATTATGAACAAAAAGCCCGGTCTGTACACAATGAAAGATGTATTGGACTTATAATAAAGAAATTCATCATAAAATCAAGAAGAGGTTTGAGAATATGGATATTATTGTGCAAAAATATGGTGGCACATCAGTGGCAACTACTGAAAAGATTAAAAATATAGCTGATAAAATCATAGAAAAATACAATGAAGGGTTTGGGATGGTGGTAACTGTTTCCGCCATGGGGGATACCACAGACAAGTTGCTCGGTCTGGCTAAAAAAGTTTGTGATATCCCTAATAAGCGGGAGGTAGACATGCTTTTGACAACAGGCGAACAGGTAACCATTTCACTTTTAGCAATGGCCTTAATATCCAAGGGATATGATGCGGTTTCATTCACCGGACCGCAGTTGAATATTCAAACGACGGAAGTACACCAAGGAGCAAGAATTAAAAATATCGATACGACCAAAATAATAGAAGCACTAAAAGAAAAAAAGGTTGTTGTAGTGGCCGGTTTTCAGGGTGTAACGGAACATAGTGATTATACTACACTGGGCAGGGGTGGAAGTGATACATCCGCAGTAGCCCTGGCAGTTAAACTGGGTGCTAAGTGTGAAATATATACCGATGTAGACGGTATATATGCCATGGATCCGAAAAAACTGAAAGGAGCCAGAAAACTGGAATCTATCGGTTACGAAGAAATGATAGAAATGGCCAGTTTAGGTGCAGGCGTCATACATTATAGGGCTGTTGAATTAGCTTATAAATACAAGCTGCCCCTGTATGTAGCCTCCGCCTTTTCACCGCATAAGGGCACAATGATTACAGATAGAGGAATGATAAACATGGAAAAAGTCGTTGTTACCGGGATGACCTCATCCTTAAATGATGTACAGATTACTGTATTAAATCTGTCCTCATGTACCCGGAGTCTATATCGTTTGTTCAGTGAACTCAGCAGGGATGAAGTTAATGTAGATATGATATCACAGATGCTTACAACAAACGGTAGGATGAACATCAGTTTTACAATACCCCAAAAAGACCTGCATAAAGCGGAATCTATCGTTAGAGAATGGCAAAATGAAAACAGTGCCATATGTTATGAAATTAAATCTGACATAGCTAAAGTCTCAGTGGTCGGGTCGGGAATGAGATCCCATCCGGGGGTGGCGGCAAAAATATTTGAACTGATGGCAAACAATAACATAGAAATAAAAATGGTGACAACTTCTGAAATCAGGATAACTTGGATTGTGAATAGGGCCGAAAAACAAAAAGTTTTGGAGCTTGTTGGTTCTGCTTTCGGGTTAAAAAATGTGAAAGAGTAACCATAGCCGATTTTGTGTATTTTAATGGATTTTATTGGACAAAATCTGTCGGTGTCATAAAATAATTATGGAGAAATGAAATGAGATAATACATTTGTGACAAGAAAACATAGAAATAGGAAAGGCCTCTG
>CAYOQX010000284.1:0-1825 GCA_964406195.1 uncultured Alkaliphilus sp.
CGAGAACATGCACGTTTTTATTTAAACAATCTATAGCATGTTTTGCATGATAGCCGCTTTCTGTTGCTATAGTTACCACATCTATATTTTCTCTTTCTAACATTTCCATATAATCTATATAAACATTTACATTGGAATTTTCTATATTATCTTCATATTGCTTTTTTCTTTCTGCAGCTTTTTCTTCTATAATATCGCATACTGCTATCAGCTGTGCTTCCTTAGAATTGTCTATTAAGGCTTCAACATGTTTATGTGATATTCTTCCACAGCCTATTATTGCGAAATTTAATTTTGACATTTATTTTCCCCCTTGCAGTAACGCGGCATTACCTACGAAATTTTAACTTTTTAATTATTCTGTCTATAACCCATCTCAAATCTAATCCCACCAAATATGCCTTTGACGCATGATGATTTTCTCTTTGGGATAGTAAATAATCCAACATAGTGCTTGCCGGTACAAACCAACCATTTTTACCGGATAGATATTTTATGTCACTTACAAATTCCTCGTTCAGGTTACCTTTATCATCCACAAAATTTGAAGCAAAATGTGTATATACTATACATGCTCCGCCTTCACATTCTAATTTATCTACATTTTCTTTTGTCAATAAAGCGTTAAATTCTTCTACTGTATGTCCGTCAGAAGAACTAAACCAATAATTACTGTACTGTTCTTTATTTTTATCTATATAAGGCATCAAAGGATCAGCTTTCAATGTGTTTATATCATTAAATACGTAGTTTCTTATGTATTTAATTTTTTCTTTGCAAATGTTTCCCCAAAAATGCACAGAATTTATATCAGAGCCATAAAATTTTCTTTTTCCTCTATATATTATTCGAAATATGTTACGCAAAGCAAACTGATATCTATCACTACCCCAATAAATATTGTCAGGATTACTGGCATGATTTATTTGCATCCTAGGATAAAAGCCCAATTTGTCCTCAAATATTTTTATACCCTTGATTATTTCATCCCTTTTAAATTTTCCGGAACCTACATTATGCAGTCCTATTTCATAACCTTTATCTCGCAAATCAAGAATAAAATTTAAATACTCATTATCTAGTAAACAACCTCCGGTAAATTTATCCCTTGAAGGATAAACCCAAACAGTTTTCGTAGTTATTATTCCGTGTTTGTATAAAAAATCATAAACAGGTTTTGTATTCTCTGCAGTTCCATTGTCTGTATCATCAACTATTGTAAAAGCAAATTTTTTGCCGTCAGGCCATTGGATTTTCATATTAATGATTCATCCTTTTACATATTATTTAAATTCATCCTAGTTTTGTTTCCAGTTTGTTCTTTAATTTTATCAGGTTTTTTGCTAGATTTCTTGCTTTGTACAATCCAAATCTACTGTAAATAATTCGATGTGTTGTTGTTTTCTTTGAATTAAACACTCGTTTATATGTCCCCCCCCAGTCATATCATAGTACATTACACCTCTATCCGCTGCTATGCACATGGCATGGAACCGGGCCAATTCATTAGGTTTCAATTTTAAATAATTTTGATTTGAAGTAGTGCTGAAGGCGTGCATCCATAATCCATCTATCAAATCAATTCTATTGGCTATGACTTTATCCTCAAATTTTACCCAAGTCAATATTATTTTATCTTCCGGTAATAATTTGTCTATAAGTAGCTTTGCCCTCCGTTTGGGATAGGTTGGTTTCATGTTGCTTTTTAAAAATACCTGTTCCAGATGTGCATAATAAGAATCAATAAAGCTTTCATCTCTGGTAGCCTCGACTATCAAATTGTTTTTTATTGCTCGCCTTACATTCTTCCTTGTTGATTTGCTAT
>CAYOQX010000285.1:0-390 GCA_964406195.1 uncultured Alkaliphilus sp.
CTTGACAATTCATTTAAGAAGATGCTAAAGGAATATGAAAAAGAATTATCCTCTAAACAGCTTTTGGTAGACAAAAGAATCGAAGATTTAAAACAAGCTACTGAGGATCTTGAAAAAGAAGCTGCAAAATATTCAAATTTGGAAGAACGTGAACAAAAAATCCAATTACAAGGAAGATTAATTGAGGCAAAAGCAAAACGATTAGATTCTTTTATTGATAGTGGCGTAAAGCAAAAATATAGTGAATTATTATCTGATGTAAAGAAATTTGAAAATTTATACAACGAATATTTTGATAAATTTACGGATCTTTCTGTTAAATATCAAGAACTAATGAATAATGCTTCAAATACTGAAAACTTAGATAAGGTTAGAATTGAAGCAGAGCTT
>CAYOQX010000285.1:400-1824 GCA_964406195.1 uncultured Alkaliphilus sp.
CTTTCTGAAACAAAAGAACAACTAGTAAATTTAACTAAAAAGTATGGTAAATATAATGATGAAGCTTTCGTTGAATTAAAAGTTAAAGCGGAAAAATATGACAACTTACTCGTTAATTACGAAGCTGCTCTTAAACGTAAAAAAGAATTAGAAGAGCAAATCAATAAATACCAAACCACTTCTGAAAATAGCGATTCATTAAAACATCAAAATGATATTCTTATGGAACAAATAAGAGTTGAAAGATCATATTTTGAATCGTTAAAAGAACAAGTTGAACAATTAGAAGCAAAATTGACAGATAGTAAGAATAGAATATTGGCCGCAAAAGCTATTGAAACTCCTTTTGAAAAGTTCAAAGACTTAGATCAAGATGACTCTCAATCTAAAAATGAAATCGAGTGGCTAGAGAATGTTATTAAATCATGTGAGGATGCAGGATATAAGTTTTCTAAAAGATTGTTTTATTCTTTCCATACATGTTTAAAGACTTCTGATATGTCTCCATTAACAGTCCTTGCTGGTGTCAGTGGAACAGGTAAATCAAAACTACCTCAACTATATTCTAAATTTGGTGGATTATATTTCTTAGCGGTTCCAGTTCAACCAGACTGGGATAGCCCTCAATCATTATTTGGATATTTCAATAGTATAGAAAAAAGATTTAATGCCACATCATTATTAAGAGCGCTTGTGTCTTTCCAAGCTGACAAATCATCTTCTGAAACAAAAGATAATATCTATGATTTATCAAAGAATGTCTTAATTGTTTTACTTGATGAAATGAATTTAGCACATATCGAATTATATTTTGCTGATTTGTTGTCAAAGCTTGAAGAAAAACGTGGTGAAAAAGATAATGTTAGTTTTGAAGTTGACTTAGGTGCTAGTAACGAGAAATATAAGATTGTTTTAACAGACAATGTTAAATGGATTGGAACTATGAATGAAGACGAAACAACAAAATCATTATCAGATAAAGTTATTGATAGAGGTAATGTAATATCATTCCCTAGACCAGAATCATTCGTAAGATACTATAAAGAAAAACCATCTGATCCTGCACCTAAACTTAATAGATGCGTATGGGAAAAGTGGGTAAATGAAAAAATTGATTTAACGGATGATGAAGCAAGTGAGTATATGGATATCATTACTGCAATTAATAATGAAATGAAATCTGTTAATAGAGCACTTGGACATAGAGTATGGCAATCAATTGAAAATTATATGATTTCTCATCCATTAGTTTATAAGTTCAAAGACGACCAAGAAAAACGTAAGAAAGCATTGAAATATGCTTTCGAAGAAGCTGTCGTTCAAAAAGTTATGACAAAGCTTAGAGGTATTGAAACAGATGGCTCACAAGGTGAATGCCTAGAACATATTAGAGAAATCCTTCAAAAAGAAGAATAACAGAAGTT
>CAYOQX010000286.1:0-1823 GCA_964406195.1 uncultured Alkaliphilus sp.
TCAATAATCTCATTAAGCCTTTCTATTTGAGCTTTCAGTTTGGTTTCTAAAGAATTCAATTCTTTAAAAGCAACATTTTTTTCTTTAGTAGAATTTTCAACAGCGCTCTGATAGCCTTTAATTAAGGTTTCAATCTTTCCGATTTCTTCTTTTAAGCTTTCGATGTCGTTTTGCAGTGCTTCTTTCTCATTTAATAGTTCATGGTATAAAGAAAGCTTTTCATCATATTCTTCTTTAGAGAGAAGCATTTGTTGTCTCTTTTTCTCAAGTTCGGTTTTTGAATCCAAAATTGAATTATATGTGTCGTTATCAAAAATGATTTCGTCTTTAAATTGGAATCCGGCTAAAACTTGGTTCTCAACATATCTTTTTTGATTCTCAATAATTTCCTTGAAATACTGATCTCCGCGAACTGCTGTATATCTCTTTAAAACAATATCTTTGAAATTTCTAAGTCGTTCAGCAACATTATCACAAGCAACATGAACATTAGAAGTAATTAATGTGTGATACTTCTTTTTTATTAATTCCTTAGCTAATGAAAGAATAAGTTCGGTTTTTCCTGTTCCAGGAGGGCCCTGAACCAGCATAATATCAATTTTGTTTTCGTCCATTTGGACAATTTTATCAATTGCTTCAAGTTGCTCTTTATTACCAGCTAAAACAGGGTATTCCTTTTTCAAATACTCAATATATTCGTGGTTAGCTTCATAGCGTTTTGTTCCTAAAAGCTGATAAATGCTGGAACTTATATCATTTTTGCAAATTGTGTTAACGAGTTGCTTGTTGGTAACGTTATCTCTTAATGAGTTTTCAATGCCAGAAACAATTCTTCTAATTCTTATTTTTTCACCTTCAACATTTTCAATGATTAAACAATTAGAAACTTCTGCGTTTGTAAAAACTTTTTGGAAGACAAATCTGTCCTTATCATGTAATTCCATAATATCAAGCAATAAAAGAGAATCGTTTTTAGGTAACTCAATCTCATTTTCTTTCAGAACTTCAAGATATGATTCTAGGTCTTCTTTGCCCAATGGGGTGATTTCTGCTTCGTAAAAGTCATATTTTGTTCTTGTGTCTTTATCATAATAATCGACAAACATAGTCAAACCAGATATTCTTTGCGGTTTGCTTTTAACAGGTAAAACAATCAAATCATCATCTGGAATTAAAGAAGAGAGAACATCAAAGTTTTCTCTGAGGAACTCAATATCGACATCGATTTTCCCATAATCTTTTCTAACGCTTAAATCATCAAGAAGGCGCATATAATACATCAAATATGGTGCCAAATATGGTTTTAGTTCCGAATCAGTGCACAGTATTAACTCACAATCTTCTTCTTTATAAATCATTGTCGAAACCGTGGTATCACCAGACAAAGAATTCTTTACCGTTACCTGAGCCATAGCTGGCGTTTTAGGTGATTTATAGAATAATAGGTTTTTGTCTTCTGTAGATTTGTTGATAAAGCCAAGCAAAAAGATAATGACGAAATTGCTGTTTTTTATGCTGAAACCAACACCAAAGTGATAATTTGATGAATAGGACTGAATTTGAATATTCCCAAGTTTGTTTTTGTCTAAAACTATAATGTCTTGAATTCTAGCAAAACACCTATTTCCTGATTCATCCAAAAAATTCATATTTTTAGGAATTTTATTAGCTCCCGGAGTTAAATTTCTTTCTCCGGTTTTAACTCTATCTATGCATAAATTAACAACGTGTGCAGAAAAAGCGCACTGATTTTCAAAAGCCGCACCAACTACTTCATTCACATCAAATGATTCAGATTCGCTTTCAGCAGAAATTCTCATGTA
>CAYOQX010000287.1:0-1820 GCA_964406195.1 uncultured Alkaliphilus sp.
TTTTTTTGGTTTTAAAATTAATTTTCTTCGTCGTTTTCAGGCATTTCTTCTAGGGGTTCTTGAATATCTCCTAAAGCTTCTTTGTTTCCCATTATTTCCTCTTGACCCTCCATAAAAGTTTCTTTTGTAACACTTGTTTTCATTTTTCTTGCTTTAGGTACGAATTCATCAACAATCTCACATTTTTCCAATAAAGGAAAAGAGGATTTTTTTCTTTTTAAATAACCATACAAACAGAGACATAAAATTGCTACTAAAGAACATACAATGCCATAAGGTAACCCTTTCTCACAATATACAATTTTAATTTTATGCTTACCTTCGCTAGCATGAAACATCAAAAACGATTGATCAAGTGATTCCGTCTTAACTTGCTTTTCATCTATATAAACTTTCCAATTTTTATCAAACGGAATTGTTGTAAATACAGTTTGACTTTCTAAAACCGAAATCTCACCTTCAATTTGGTCTGTTGAATATGATTGTATCTTCATTTGTTGTTCTTTTAAAAGGCTATATGCTTTCTTCCAATTTGTTTCATTAAAATTATAGTAGTTTAATGAAATAGCAGACAAACCATAATTATTATTAAGTTGTTCACTCGAAATTCCCATTTCGCATTGAAAAGAATCACCTTTTTTAAGATTTCCTATATATTTCCAGTGCTTTTCTTGTATTGATATATATAAAGGGCCATTGCTTTCTGCTTTCCCATGTAATTTTATATATACATCTGCATTATCATCACAATCAATTGTTTCTTCTTTACTTAATGCAAAGGCACTTAATGCAATTGTGTGTTCATTCATAACTTTCGCACTGCAATTAACAGACTCCACATTATCAATCTTTATTTTTGTTTCATCAAGCAGACTACTTACACCACATAATTCTTCAGACAAAATATTAGTATCAATTTCTTGCTGATTATCGCCTCCATTTTCATAGGACTTAAGATCGCCCTTAGATGCGATAACCGGACTAAGAATGTCTTTGTTTTCATATACAACAAAATCACCTTTCTTATCTATTTTTGTAGTATTATATGAATAGTCTTCCTGAAATAATATTCTATCCATTTTAGTGTTAAAATATTTATTGTTTTCTGGAGTAATTACATTTTTTACACCAAAAATTGCTGTCGTAAACGGAGTAAAGCAACTACTATAGACAGATCCTGTATCTGTATATATGCCCAATTGATTAATTCTTCTAGTATAGTGTTCATTACAAGAACTAGAAAAACCTGTTAAAGTATTATAATTTAGCAGCATACCATTATTCATGGAATCACTTACGTTTCCAAGAATTGTCTTTTCCATCAAATCACTTTCATTGTTCTTTTTCGCTAAATGCCCTACGTCTTTAATCATCGCATCATATGTTTTTACCTTGTTTTTATTTGAAGTTGGAAATGCAAAAAAACAGTTAACCGAAAGTTCTAAAACAGTAAGAACAGATAATGTTATAGCAAAACCTTTCAGACTAGCAAAGCGATTTCTAAGTAAAACTAAAAGCAAATATAAAAACAATAAATCAAAGGTATATAAAACCGTATCAACACTTAGCATTCCTGTAGTATATTTTAATGAAAGCACTACTAAAACTAAAAGAACGACACCTATTATACTAATCCAAACAGGATGCAAAGTTCTTTCTTTTTTCTGTAACCATTCCATCGTTTCTTGTGCCATAGAAATTGCCAAAATAACCACAAATATTGCATGTCGATTAGGCACATAATGTGTATAGTGAAATAAATGGAAAAAATAATTTAGAAATGATTCATTAAAAGACAACACCAACAAGAACAATAGAAC
>CAYOQX010000288.1:0-1814 GCA_964406195.1 uncultured Alkaliphilus sp.
ATATGCAAAATAGCAAATTCTTGCAATTTAAGATAAAAAAACAGGGCTAGCCCTGTTTTTTTATGATCTTCTCTAATTCTCACACAATTTACCAAGACAAAAAGGCAGGATTTATTTCTTCCCTTAACGAATCGTTTATTAAATGTCCAAAAAGGGGAAGATTTTAGTGGGTGACGAGAACAATATTGACTTAATTGCAAGCTTTCTAGATTTTACTGAATTGAATACCGTTCAGTACGATGGCATAAATCAGATAATCATCTTTGAATTAGCGTTAAAATTAGATTCTAAAAAAAATTATGTGGATTTTTTACAGGAATTCAAAAAAGGGTTAAATCTATATTTTAAGCTAAACAATGTTAAACCTGAACTATTTAAAATAGAAACAAAGGAGTTGCACGGGCTAGGTTTTGTTCGTTTCCAACGTGATTTGAGTACAATTAATCTGGATGAATTAAAGTTATTTGTTAATTTAGCTAATTTAATATTGGGTTCTAGTATAATAAGGGATAATCATACTTCTTATATAGATTCAAAAAACATGAAACAAAATTTTTTAAATTTAGTAGATAGTGAATTAAGAAAATCCTATTCAGTCTACCGGCACAATGGGCAAATATTTGTCCGTAATAGGTAAGTGGAGGTATTTATACAAATTGAATATACTTGTTTTAGGTGATGTTGTAGGCAAACCAGGTCGTAGGGCTATTAGAGATGCTTTGGCTAGTATACAAAAAGCTCATAATATTGAGTTTACCATAGTAAATGCAGAAAATGCTGCAGGTGGCAGGGGGTTAACCCGTAATGTTATGGGGGAATTATTAACTTCAAACATTGATGTTTTAACTATGGGGAATCATGTTTGGGATAATAAAGATATTTTTAATTTTGTTGATGATGAACATCGGTTAATAAGACCTGCCAATTATCCGGCTCCTTGTCCAGGGAAGGGTTTTCATGTTTATACAGCTGGTTTTAATGTTAAGGTAGCTGTAATCAACTTGTCTGGACGTGTTTATTTACCACCTTTAGACTGTCCTTTCAGAAAACTAGATGAAATCTTAATAGAACTTGAAAATGAAACTGATTTAATTATTGTAGACTTTCATGCAGAAGCAACATCAGAAAAGATCGCTATGGGGTATTATGCAGATGGACGTGTTACTGCTTTATTAGGTACTCATACTCATGTTCAAACTGCTGACGAAACAATTTTGCCACAAGGTACAGCATATATTACAGATTTAGGTATGACTGGACCTGTCGATTCAGTTTTAGGCATGAAAAAAGAAGCTGTAATTGAAAGGTTTTTAACACAAAGGCCAGCGAGGTTTGAAGTTGCCACTGGGCTAGCCCAAATACAAGGAGTAATTTTAGAAATTGATATAAATACTTTTAAAGTCAAAAGAATTCTTAGAATATCTCAAACTGTGCAATAGATGGACTGTTATAGCCCTAAACCCAAATCAAATAGAAAAAATATCCAGAAACTTTTCAAAATAAGCAGGAATTAATTGAATTTCTTAGAATATAATGCTATAGAGCAAAAAATCTAATATTGTTTACATTATTTGAGGGGGTTTATTTAATGGAAGTATTAAAAGTTTCAGCTAAATCTAGTCCAAATTCAGTAGCTGGCGCACTTGCGGGAGTTTTAAGGGAAAGAGGGGCTGCAGAAATTCAAGCAATAGGTGCTGGTGCAATTAACCAAGCAGTAAAAGCTATAGCAATAGCTAGGGGGTTTGTTGCTCCAAGTGGCATGGATCTTATCTGTATTCCAGCATTTACTGACATCATGATTGAGGGGGAAGAAA
>CAYOQX010000289.1:0-1805 GCA_964406195.1 uncultured Alkaliphilus sp.
TCTTATCTAAAAGTAATTGAGATAATTCTTCCAGTTCATTTATATCTAATTTTGCTTCTATTTCTATTTCTGTTTCTTTTTTACCTTCTCCAATATATTGTCCTATTGATAAGCCTAAAATATCAAGCTGTTCTTTATCAACCGTACTAGGTGCATCACTTAAAAGACAGCTTGCCTCTCTTGTCTTTGGAAATGCTATTACATCTCTTATACTATCTGATTGGGACATAATCATGACTAATCTATCCAGTCCAAAGGCAAATCCTCCATGGGGGGGTGTGCCGTATGAAAATGCTTCTAATATAAACCCGAATCTGTCTTGGACCTCTTCATCAGATAAACCTAATACCTCAAACATCTTTCTTTGTATATCATTCCTATGGATTCTTATACTGCCGCTGCCCAGTTCTACACCGTTTAGGACAAGGTCATAACTCATTGCATTTATTTTATCCAAATCTTCACCGGCTAGGAATTTGTCTACCTCCACCGGCATTGTAAACGGATGATGCATGGCCATATATCTTTCATCTTCGTCCGACCATTCCAAAAGCGGGAAGTCCGTAACTATAAGAAATTTATAGTCATCTTTATCCCTGAGTCCGAGCTTATCTCCTATGTGTAATCTTAGGTTTCCCAGGGTTCTGTATATAACCTCAAGTGTGTCTGCACAAAAAATTATCATATCTCCCGGTTCAGCTTTCATTGTCTTTATTATTTCATTTACCTCATTTTTTGACAGAAACTTTGTCAGTAGTGTCCTCAAGTTTCCATTTGGTTCTATGGCAATCCAGGCCATACCCTGAGCGCCGTAGCCTATAGCCAGTTCTGTAAGATCATCTATCTCATTTCTTGTAAGAGAATTTCCGCCTTTTATATTTAAGGCCCTTACAGCCCCCCCGTTATCTATCACATTTCTAAAGACCTTAAACCCGCAATCCTCGGCTATATGGCTTAGGTCTACTATTTTCATATCAAATCTTATATCCGGTTTATCAGTACCGTATAAATCCATGGCTTCCCGATAAGTCAGCCTTGGGAAGGCATCTTTGTATTCAATATTCATCACTTTTTTGAACACTTGTTTAAACAATCTCTCTATATGTTCCAATACTTCTTCCTGTGATACAAAGGACAGCTCTATATCTACCTGGGTAAATTCCGGTTGTCTGTCTGCACGCAAATCCTCATCTCTGAAGCATTTTGCTATTTGATAGTATCTGTCTATACCCGATGCCATTAATATTTGTTTTAAAATCTGTGGTGATTGGGGTAATGCATAAAACTTGCCTTCATGGATCCTGCTGGGTACTAAGTAATCTCTTGCACCTTCCGGTGTACTTTTAGTTAATATGGGTGTTTCCACCTCCATAAAGTCCCTGTTCTCCAGATATCTTCTTATGGATTTTACGGTATTATGTCTCAATTCAAGGTTCTTGTATAGTTTCGGTCTGCGTAAATCCAAATACCTGTAGGCAAACCTTACCTCCTCCCTTACATTGATACTATCTTCTACCTGAAACGGTAGGGGTTTCGATTTTGATAATATATCCAGTTTTCTTGCCCTCAGTTCTATGGTTCCCGTGGGAATATTAGGGTTGTATGTTTCCTCATCCCTTTCTTCTATTGGTCCCTGAACCTTTATTACAAATTCACTTCTCAGGCTTTCCGCCATGGCGAATACTTTTTCTCCCGTTTTTTCTATATTGAAAACCACCTGAAGTATTCCGGTTTTATCCCTTAAATCAACAAACAATACTCCGCCCATATCTCTTATTCTTTGAACCCATCCTGTTACTGTGGCT
>CAYOQX010000290.1:0-1796 GCA_964406195.1 uncultured Alkaliphilus sp.
TTATGCCCACCAGCAGCGGCAATTTCAAGTGCTCGCTTTGCAATTGGCTGTCCCTTTACATCAGCAAAATCCAAATCCCCATAATAGCTAGTAGGGGGTATGATATATTTACTTTGCTTTTGGATTTCTGTAAGTCCAGAAAAATGTTCTATTATTTGAGCAACTGTTTTAACACCATAAACTTCAATTCCATCAACAACAGATGCCTCATAAGCATTATCAAAAGGGACATAAACAGATTTAATTCCATTTTGCTTAGCAAGCAAAACCATTGGTAGCACACCGTTTACAGCACGGATATCCCCATTAAGGGAAACTTCCCCGATAAAGCTACTGTTGTCAATATCCGTATGAATGTAATCCATTGCTTTTAGTATTGCAATCAAAATTGCAAGGTCATGTACTGAACCACTTTTCTTTGTATCAGCAGGAGCAAGGTTTACTGTAATCCTTGCGACTGGCATTGCTATTTTACATGACCGAAGAGCAGAACGAATCCGCTCTCGGCTTTCTTTAACTACTAAATCAGGCAAGCCCACCACATCAAAAACAGGTGTGCCTCTGCTTATGTCAATTTCAACATCAACATGGAAAGCATTTAGACCGAACAATCCTAAACTATTAATTTTTGCAAACATATATTCTTATGCTCCTAGCTATATTGTTTTATTCTTATCGTCGTATATGGTTTCATACTGTGAGAAATAGTCAGAATAATTTGATTTCAAACTTTCTACAGTATATTCTTTACTATCAGATTCGGTTCTTTTTGAAAGCATAGCAACCATTGGGTTTTCGCTTGGGTCAGGTAAGGTTATAATGGGTGGTTTTGTCGATATTGTAGTGTTAGAATTAAAAGTAGTAGCAAATCCCTGTGTATTATTTTTCTGTACTGCGTTCTCCCCTGAAACCCAGGCAGGCTTAAAAGAATTAATCTCAGCCTGTTTTTTAACATTTTCTAATGTATGGATTAATTCGGTTGCAAGCACAGTAATCTCCCGTTCGGCAATAAGCTTCTCAGGCAAATACATATCCTCTACTTGTGGGAGCGTGTCTATAAAAATTTCGTGGCTTTTATTCTTAGGAGGAGTCATGAGCAATTCATTATTAGTTTTATTGCTTCCCACCACGTCCATATAACCATCATTAACCCTAGAAACTGTATTATACATTGGGTCGTATTCACTTTCGTGCAATTCAAATCTCTCATTAAAATGTGGGAAGCCATCAAGCTTTTCAAGCTTTTTATACTCATGTAAATCTGTTATTGTTATAATAGTGAGAACAAGACCAATAAGTGAAAAAAGTGGATTAAGGATACCCATATCAGAAGAAAAATCAATAAATTGGATAAAGAGAAAGATTGTTAGAATGTATTTTGGAATAAAAGATTTAGTCCATGCCCAGAAAGCCATTCCTGTTAGAAAAAGTGATGCAAAAATTTGGGCTAATCCAGCTGTTATGCCACTGGTAGCAGTAGTTATAATTGCACCCCATGCATTAACAAAGGCGTAAAAGCAAGTGTAAAAAAATGCAATTTTGGAGTTTCTATTTATTTTATGAAGCTTTAAAAGGGACACCGCAAAATGAGCACATTTTTCTTGCCGTTGAAGTCTTTCCTCATTAGTCATAAAATCGCCTCCATAAAGGTCGTATATTTATAATGTATTCAGAAGATAATTATACCACATCTTTTTCTAGATTTCAAGAGTTAACAATGAATAATTATGGATAATAGGTCAATGATGGTGGTTAAAGGAAAATTAATCATATTAGTAATTTGTGTACAAAAAAAC
>CAYOQX010000291.1:0-1793 GCA_964406195.1 uncultured Alkaliphilus sp.
AAAACCCTATCAGCTGTATCCAAGAAGTATTTATCCAGATCTGTTCGGCGTTTCTCCTTGTCCGATTTTGATAAAAAGCTTCGCAATGTGCCAAAGCTAAAGTTTTTTTCATAAAGCGAGTCAACACATTCTTTGACTTCAAAAATTCCCCTTAACCTCGAGGGGAAAACATCTTCAATCACCATGCGTATTCTTTCTGCAGAAAGATCTTCTTGGATAAATAAAAAATTTAACGTTAATATATCATCAATTTTCGCCAATTCTGCTAAGATTTCTTCTTCATCACCGGTAATGCTGTCAATTCTTTTCTCCCTTAAAGAGACAAGTTTAGAGGAATTAGCAAAGATCTCCACAACTTCTCTGGAGATGTCATCATACCCGACAATAAACTTCGGGACAAGATTGTAGGGTATACCACAAAACTTGAATGTCAAATTTTTTTTCAAATATGCTTTTCCCTCGTCTAAACCCAATTTACACTCCTCACAAACAGGAAAATTCCGCCATGATTTTGATTCGTTAAAATTACCTGTTATGAAACCGGGTTTGTCTATGGTGTAAAAAGCATAGGTGTTAATATTGCCTAAAATATTCTCTTTTTTAAGCCCACAGAGACTGCAAACTTTTTGCTGAATAGTAAACTCCTGTTCTTTTTCCTTAATCAATTGAAGAAACAAGTCAACAATTACCGGAAATTCGCCTACGTACTTCATTTGCCCTTGTTGCCCTATCTTTAAAGTTAGTAAAAGTCGTTCCTTTTTGGGAATTGTTTTTCGGAAGTTTAGTATTTTTTCTTTAATTTCATCTTCGTTTTCGGTTAGAATTTGCTGGAGGTCTTCCAAAAATCTCTTATCACTTTCTTGCAATGAGATGTTTTTGTTATCCAACACCCGAAACCAGCCCAGTATTTTACGTTCGAAGGTGCCAACGGGCTTCGAGCTAATTTTTGCCATAGGTGAAAAATCAGCGCCGCTGGGCGCGCCTCGCCTATATAAGTATTTCATCTTCTTTTTGCTTTCATAATTTTCTATAGATACTCCGGAAAACTCGCACCCTGTAAGAGCTAACTTAATTTCTATCGTAATTACTTTTGTGTAATTCCCCGTGATATTTGGATCCTCTACAAAAATATCCAAAGCATCTTTTTCTTCTTCCTTAATAACAAGCCTACCAAGATCCTTAATAGCACTTAACACCAAGCCAACCTCCTTTCTTTGTATTCAGCAAAAACTTTTCCAATGACACGACTATCTAAAAACAAATCATGCACCGGCCAAAACCATTTTGCCATTTCCGCAAATAAAAATTAATTCAAGAAAAACTTTTTAACCTTTGACTATAAACAAATTATCTAATAAAGCCTGTTTGGCAATTAAAACCAAATTGTTTTTTCTGTTCCTTTAATATTTTTATTATAATAATAGCTTATAGATATATAGACTACTCATTTTTACTTTCATCGTCTAACTTTCTAAAATAGGGTGCAAATTCAGCAATTAATACATTGCGATCAACTTTATTAGCCGGATAGCCCAGCCATTCATCAAGCTTTGCATATACTTCCCCAAGTTGATTGGCAACGGTTTGCTGACTTTTGTTTAAAATCTTCGCAATTTCTCTATTGCTTAAACCCAAACAAACTTGGTAGGCAACTTGCTTTTCGGCAGAAGTTAACCAATAGCGAACAAACTCTGCTCTTCGTTTATATTGGCCTTTTTGTGTTAATCTGTTAAACCACATCATAATTTCTTCAGGTTCATTTAACTCAGAGACCGTCTGTATCAATGTGCCGG
>CAYOQX010000292.1:0-1792 GCA_964406195.1 uncultured Alkaliphilus sp.
ATTAAGAAAAAAGATATTGATATAGAGTTGAATAATATTGAAAAACTTTACTATGATAAGGTTAATCTTGAAGATATTAAATTTGATATTGATTTCCCTTTAATTGAAAATCATGATAATGAATTTATTGTTTTAAGTGCTAATTTATTTGGAAATCCAATTGATGAAAATGGCAATTTAGTTTCATCAAATATTGGCACATACAATAATGTTGTATCTGCAAAAATTACAAATAGAAATTACAATGTCGTTGTAAGAAATAGCGATTTAGTTGTTGCTAAACGACCAATTGTTTTAAATATTCACCATCACCAAAAAGTTTATGGTGATCCAAACATCCCTATTGCCGAATATAGTTTAAGTGAAGAAATATTTAGAAGTATGTTAAATATTAATTTGGTTAGGGAAAATCCTAGTAATAATAACGTAGGAATTTATCCAATTACAGTTTCATCAATTAATGATAATAATTTTGATGTTATTGTAAATGGGGAAGTATATGAAATAACCAAAAGACCGATTGAAATTAAAGTTAACAATGTTACAATGACTTATGGTCAACCTTTAGGCGATCAAAGAAGTAATTTTACATGGGATTTAAAATCTGGTTACAGTTTTGCAACTGGAGATAGCTGGAACCGTCCAGGATTATTTAATACTAGTTTTTTAGTTGATTTTGTAAACTTATATGATGCCGGTTATTATGATATTGAAGCTACTGTAAGTAGTAATAACTATGAAATTATTTCATTAGAACCAGGTCTATTAACAATAAATAGACGTGATATTCAAGTATATATAGATAGCAACCTATATCAAAAGGTTTACGGTGATAATGATCCGGTTTTCACTTATACAACGAATATTAGTAATGCTTCATTAAGTGGTTCATTAGGTAGAGAATTGGGTGAAGATGTTGGAACATATAATGTTATTCAAGGATCTTTAAATAACGAAAATAATCCTAATTACAATATTATTTTTAACCCGTTTAATTTTACTGCATCATTAAAAATAAACAATGCGAATCTTTATATTTTTGCAAATGAAATAATAACAACATATGGAATAGATAAAGAACTTACCTATTTATTTGATGGACTCAAATCAGATGATGATGAATCAGTTATTACTGGTTCATTAGAAAGAGAAACTGGCATTAATAAAGGTATATATGAAATTAAAATTGGAAGTTTAAGCGCACACAATTATAATATTATTTTTGAATCAAACAATTACCATATTAGAGCAAAAGAAGTTGAAATTACTTTTGTTGAACAAGGTACATTTATTTATGGAGAAGAATTTTCAGTCTCAGTTAAGATTAGCAACCTTGAATATGATGATGAAGTTTTAATTTCTAGTTATGATACTAATGCAAGTACCTATAGTGTAAGTGGTATTATCTTAAATAATGGTATCGACGTTGGAAACAACTATATTATTTCAAATAATAGTCATATATTTAAAATAGAAAAACGAATTATTGAATTTAAAGGTACTAATATTGAGAAGGTTTATGGTGATGAAAGTTTATTTGGATATGTAATAACAAGTGACTTATTACCAGTTGATACTTATGAAGTAGAATTTGAATTAGAAAGTGAAAATGTAGGTATAAGAAACTATACATTAACATCTAATTTAAATAGTGATAACTATGATGTTACTTATGTAGATGGATCAATTAAAATAACAAAGAGAACATTAACAGTTACACCAACTTCAAATCAAAGAAAAGTATATGATGGAACATTAAATGCAACAATTACATATACAGTAACAAATTTTG
>CAYOQX010000293.1:0-1786 GCA_964406195.1 uncultured Alkaliphilus sp.
CGGTAGGCCTGGGTATCCATCTTAAAATCCGCAAGCAATTCTTGGATTAATCCATCCCTAAACATGGTATAGGTCCAGTCATTTCCTGAACTTCTTAATAATAAACGCTTGAATTGCTGTAAGATTGCCTTTCCATTAGATTTTATATATCTTGGAAAAACTTCATAATAAATGCTGTCCTCTTGATCATAGTCCTTCCTTGCATAAATTCTAAGAGATTTTTGTGCCCATGCCCTGGTAAAACCACCATGTATTCGTAGTCCTGCTTCCTGCGAAAAACCCATTGTCCCGTCAGGCTCATAAAATTCTATATGGATGGGCTTTTCCCATTCCTTACCCCTTTGGTTGTAGTTAGCAGGTACATTGCCCAAGACCTTTTCATTGGGGTTGTCTTTCTTCCAATCATCAAAGACCTTCCCCGGTACATAAATGCCTGTTTCATAATCAAAAAGGTTGTCCCTGTCCGTGGATATTGCTATAAGGGGCAAGTCAAATCTCCTGTCTATGTTTTCATCAAGAAAATAAGTAGCAGTTACTGTTGGGCTGGGTAATGCACCCTCTTTAAATGCCTTGGCACGGACTACTACTGCCTTCATAATCTTGCCGAGCGGAGGACGCCAGGTATACCTTTGATAACCCCATTCTTCATATAGTTGATCAGTTGCGGTTGCTATCATGGAGATAGGATTCCCAGATGGATTATCCATATCTAAGAACTCCTGTTTTATCTCTATCCCTTCTTTGTAGATAGGGGACTCTTGGGTAGGTTCTGAACCGTCCAAGGTATAATGGATTATGGGATCTCCTTGCCCCGCAATCGTCAGGTTAAAATTATTCTTATAAAAACCCCCTGGATGAGAAAAACTAGGGGATTTTAAGACCTCCTTATATCCTTGAGACAAATCATTTGAAGCCTGGGGTGTTGCCTTATCAAAAAACCTCCACAATTCGCCACCATCCCTTTCTCTGCCATAGGACCTGTTTCTGGGTATGACAATTTCATCCACCATATCAACTACTTCCCTCCCGCTAGGCGATACGAGGTAGATGGGTTCCCCACCTGAGTTAATACTAAAATTCGTATGTATTTCACCGTTTTTTCCAATTTTATTCTTACCCGATGTCCATACCATGATATGGTCTCCTGGCTCTAAGATAGCTTTTGGAAACTTCCACTTTGTAAGTTTGCTTGGATTATCAGATAAAAAATACCCCTGTAAATTTATTGGTTTTTCACCACTATAGTAGATTTCTATCCAATCGCTATAATCTCCATCCTCATCCTGAATAATATCACCATTTGATGACATGATTTCGTTTATAAATAGGTTTCCTTTTTGCTTATCATTGGGAAGGAAAAAGATTGTTATTATAAAAGTAAGTAATAAAATTCCTGAAATTATATAAATCCGTGTTTTTTTCATGGTTTCCTCCTGTTTTAATCCTAATATAAGAAAGCGTCCTCCTATATTATATCCTTATTCTATAGGTTTGTACAAGATTAGGACTAGGGGAAATGAATAAAAAAATACCTTCTGGTTTAGAGGACCAAAAGGTAGTGGTTTCTGCATCTATAGGGCGATATCAAATTCAAATTCTGTTACTTGGTTGGTACCATCATTTCTGAAAACTTCTAAGTTTATAGTCATATATTTTGTATCTTCGGGAATAGCAGGAAACTTAACCCAGCCAGATATTAAATCATCTTCGTGTATATCATTGTACCAGCGAACATCTATAGGATCCACTATTCCACTTTGGTTATCCTGATCATAGACTCTATCAT
>CAYOQX010000294.1:0-1771 GCA_964406195.1 uncultured Alkaliphilus sp.
TGGTGAATATGTCAATTGTAATTGAAAGTGCAGCAGATTTCAAGGAGTTGGAGAAAAAGATTTTTATGCATTTTTGTAGTGAAGCATGTAAATTTATGAAACATATACTGGAGAGCATAGATGAAAAGATAATGCTAAGTAGGGATAAGAAAAGATACAGGCTTAAAAACACAAAACGTACAAGTTCGATAATGACCTTGATGGGTGAAGTCGAATATGAACGCAGGTACTATAGGTGTATAGATGATGATGGAGTGGTGTATTATGGGTATTTACTCGATGAATTAATTGGGAAGAAAGGCAAAGAGAGATTATCGGAGAATGTTAAAGAAAAAGTAGTAGAAACAGCATTAAGGGTATCATTTAGAAAAAGTGCTGAATTAATTGAATCAAATAGCCCCAATAGCATTAGCCATCAAACCATCTGGAATGAGGTTCAAAAGGCTGGGGAAAAGGCAAAGATTATAGAGAATCAACTGGTAGAGGAATATTTAAAAGGTGAGCTACAAGGTGAAAAGGAAGTTCCTGTTTTATTTGAAGAAAAGGATGGAGTACATCTAAGTATCCAAAAAGAGAAAAACAAGAAGGAAATAAAAGTATCAAAGGTGTTTGAGGGTTGGGAAAGGAAAACCCCTGGCAGCAAGGAATATACTACAGTCAATAAGTTTTACACCGCAGGCTTCGAAGATGGAAGAATTTTTGATATTTTAACTAATAGTAAAATAGCAAAAATATATAATGTGGATAAAATAGAAAATAAAATAGTCAATGCTGATGGTGCAACATGGACAAAACAGGAGCAAGAGTATGATACAACAATAATACAGCAACTAGATCTGTTTCATATACATCAGGCAATATTAAGAAAAATAAAAGATAAGGGCAAAGCAAAAAAGCTAAGAAAATATGTTAATGCAAACAACTATGAAGATTTATTTTTGGAACTCGAAGGGCTTTATGATATCGAAGAAGATGAAAAAGAAAGAGAGAAAATACTTGAACTTATTACATACCTAAGTGGTAATGTGGATCATTTAGAAAGGTATACAGAAAGGAATCTTGATTTACCAGAGGGGATTGAATATAGAAATATGGGAACTATAGAGGGTAGCCAACACAATGTAATTTGCGACAGAATGAAAAATAGAGGGATGAGCTGGAGCATATCTGGCGCTGGGAATATGGCCAGATTACTATCCTTGAAACATAGTGATGGTCTTGAAGACATTTACGAGAATGTCCTACCTGTAGATACGCATCTAGTTGATATGGATACTATTGGGATAATAGAAAAATACCAGAAAGAACCAGTAAAAGAAAGAAGAAGGATTTTAAAGGATAAGAAAAAAGGTAGGGAAAGTTATGGATGTCATTTTAGTCCCTTGCCGTTTACCGGCGTAAGTGTTACAAATGGAAGAAAGGCTATACGGAACATGCTAAAGGTTAGCTTGCCTTTTTAGTTGGTTTTAGTGGCCAGGAAGGCGAATCCAACGTTCGCTATGCTAAACTGAACATTTGCGACGGAATGAAAGGTTAAAGATATGTTTCCTTTATACGTCGGTATGAATAAAAAAGCATAGCGAAATAAATTTATCAAAGACATGACCCCAGAGTTTAGACCTTGATAAATTTATTAGTGGAAGGTTAGGATAATATTGGAATATTAGTAGTTATATAGAGATGGTTTTTGGGCAAAAGAAAAAAATGCCGTCATTCGCTTGACAGGAACTAATGAAAAAAATTGTTTGCATATTTATTTTCTATAGATTAT
>CAYOQX010000295.1:0-1765 GCA_964406195.1 uncultured Alkaliphilus sp.
TAGAGAATTAACATTTATATCATCCAAATCTATATCCGTCGATTCCGTTGCTTGTGGGGTTAAACATACATTGTTATCTATAATAGAATCCCGGTCATCAATGGGACAATCAATCAGGTCATTGTCATAAACCACATTAACATTATGCAAGACTTCGCCACCTGCTGAACCTAGGCCAGTGTTATTTTTACTGTGAGCACTCCATCCAACTGCACAATTTTTGCCTATAAATATACCGCTGGAAGCTCCAACTGAAGTAACAGTCAGAGTTTGGAAATTGACTAGAATATCATTTTTATTATCCTGCATATAAATTCCCCTTTAAACCTGCTGTATTTGCCATGTAGGTTTGATATCCTGATCATTGATAGGAGCATCAATAACATCAGGGTCAATGATTGTGACCAAGTTGGCAGAGTTTAGGCCAACACCCAAAAAAGAACCGTTGCCAAGGTTACTTTTGGCATGGGAATCCCAACCGGTCTGTGCATTTTCGCCTATTGTCACAACTGAATTAGTTTGCATGTTTATTACATTTACGGAATTAAAAAGAATTGATATAGCCACAGATAATCCCTCAATTCCATCACACTATTTTTAAAAAATCAGGAAAAATTCACATCAATCTGTCGTGCCTTAGCTTTGGTAGTTTTAATAAGGTATACAGTCAGAATCCCATCCCGGTAATTGGCTGTAGCTCCTTGCTCTTCTACCTCTGCCGGCAAGGGAATGTGACGGTAAAAGGAACCCTGTTTGGGAATTGTTCCACTGACATACAAGATGTTATTGTAGATTTTAATTGAAATATTATCTCTGTTTTTAATTCCCGGGAGGGATGCTTTCACAAGGATTCCTTTAGCGGTTTCAGTTAAACTAATTTTTGGCTCTAATGTATTGCGAGCTTCTGTTACAGCTCCTACATTCCACATATCTTTAAATGTTTGGGAATAATCAGTTGCCATGTGGCCTTGTAAATTACCGGAACTGTTTTGAATAGCTTGAATAACTGAATCCATAAATTCCTTAGGCCAAGGAGAACTCTGTGAGAGTTCCTGGGATTTTTTTTGCAATTCCAACATACTTTCAATCCATTCCTTGTCAAAAAACATAATAATTCCTCCAAAAAAAAATCAAAGGATTTCTTTCAACTTTTCAACCATCTCTTGTTCCCGGCCATCGGGCATACCACACCACATATCTAAACCATCAGGATCTTCCACATAATTAGTACTGTTTGGAAAGGAATTATTGCTTCCTGAAATATTACCTAAACCCTGATTTGTCTTAGTCATACTGTCAAATTCTCTTAAGAAATTCCTTCCGATATTAAATGTTGACGCATTTTCTATAGAACCGATATTAATTGAACCAATATTTATATGAAAATAAAACCCTGCCATGATAAGCTACCTCCGATTAATATTGATGGCCGGGCGTTTCTTTTTAAAGATTGCTGATATTTATATCATAGATACCATACTATATTATTATGATAGAAAAGATAAGATGTTACCTTTTTATAAAAATTAATATTTGTTGGGGTGACAATCTTGAACCTCAAAGACCTTAAAGCCAAGCTTATACGCTTATTTAAAAAAAGAAAAAAAAATACAACTGATGAAAAAGTCCTCAAAGATTTATATGAACGACTCTCAAATATAGAAAAAAAACAGCAGCAACTAGAGCAGATGTTAACTGATAAAAGCCGCTGTATAGATAAAATTATTATAGAGCAAATGCATACAGATAAAATTGAATTTAACCT
>CAYOQX010000296.1:0-1725 GCA_964406195.1 uncultured Alkaliphilus sp.
TACAAACGGAATTAACTACTCATGAAAAAAAATCTGCTTCTGTATCTGCCAAAGGACATGTGCAGCTATCTACCAGCACAACTAGCACAAGTACAACATTAGCTGCTACAGCAAGTGCAGTAAAAGCAGCTATGGATAAAGCAAAAGAGGCTTTTCAGTCAGCCAGTGATGGGAAAACCCTATTAGAAGCCACCATCACTGGCAAAGGGGGAACGGTTTCTAAAACTGGCGATGTTGCTACATTCGCTGAACTGGATGACGGTATAGATAGTATACCTGTGGGGGATTATGGTGTGGGGGATTATATAAGTTTTAAAAATTTAGGTAATGGTAATGTTGCTTTTGCGAGAATTTTTGGTAGTTACAGTGATACGTATGGCATATTTTTGGTAGAAGGTGATTATGTCATACTAGGATACTTTAATAACAGTAATAATGATGCTAATGTTAAAAAGTGCAATATATATACTGGAAGTTTATTGAAAAGTAATAAGTTCACATATGTATCAGGATATAACTATACAGAAAATAGTGGGTTTTTGGATAGCAATAACTTTTATGTGTTTACATCTGGCCGCAGGTTGCACATAATAAATAGAACCACATTAAGTCTTGTTAAACAGGTTGGTATATCTGATTCAAGATACGCAGTTATGGCTTCACCTTATATTTATACTACTTATCGTAATACTTCTTATACACCAACGCAATATCGAATACGTTGCTATGACATGGACGGAACACTCTTTTGGGATAAAGAAACTCAGGCAGCGTATGGGTATGGGGAAACACGGAGTGTATGTTATGCCGGTTCTCATGTATACGCAATATTTGGAACAGACGGTAAAGTGTTAAAACTAAATCCAAGTACTGGGGCGTTAATTTCAACATATACAGTATCTGGCAATTATATATATTTTGACGAAACTACAGGATATTTTGTTACAACAATTAGTTCAACTACTAGAATATATGATTCTAATTTTAATTTGCTTCGTTCTATGGGTCAAGGGCGGAGTTATCCCGAGCATGGCAAAATTATAGCTGGTGACAATATAGTAGATATAGCCACTGGACAAATATTTGGCAAGTTACCAGTGTATTATCAGCAGTCGATATCGGGTAAAATATTTAAGCATTCTGCTTTAGGTTATGGAGCATTTATGCAAAAACGTAATACTCCGAGTCCATTCCCAGTATACATTGCTTATGAAAAAGAAAAAATAAATAATTAGGAGGAGTTTAGCCATGTTATTATTACGAACTCAAAAAATTACAGAAGAAAAACATCTTGTCGTTGTAATTGATTATAGGCCTGATTTATTAACAGAAGAACAAAAAGAAGGCGGGTATCTGGTAGAAGATGTACCTAATCCTGATATTATTGTGGGGAAGGTGTCAGAACTGTATTACAATCCAAAAACAAAAGAAATATGGTATGAATACTTTGACAGACCGCTTACAGTAGAAGAAATTGCAAATCAAAAATTGGCAGAACAGCAATCCCAAATCGACGAATTAACATTACTTTTAGGCGATGTTCTTATAGGAGGTGCTATGTGATGAGTTTTTGGGCTAGATATGTGCTTTTAAAGGAACAGCATGGGCAGGCAAGGGAGATTACATTGCAACAGGTAGAAGCTAAATTTGGCATTGAGAAACGACAGGAGATAGAAACAGAACTAGGAGCTTGAGGAAATCAGGCTCTTTTTATTATGGGTGGGG
>CAYOQX010000297.1:0-1708 GCA_964406195.1 uncultured Alkaliphilus sp.
TTGATGTTAGATTTGCGCTACCAACAATGCATCTTGATTCATCGAAAATATAAGTTTTTGCATGCAGATCGGGATGCATCATATAGAGTTCCCAGCTATTATCACAACAAAAGTCATATATTCCTAGGTCCGAGGCCCCACCTAGAATATCCTCAAGCCGAAATCTAACCATAAGCCTTTTCCTTTGTACATGATTTGGGATGCATCCATCAATAAACTTAATTGCTTCCTCTTTACAAAACGCACTAATGATTTGGACGTCATTTTTAGTTTGTTTCAATTCACTTTCGAGTTGTTTTTTGATGTCGTTAGAAAAAAGTAAACCCATTAGAAAAATCCCTACCTTTCATAGTCGATTTGTTCATTTGCACATCTATAGGTCCATTCAGATTCTAGAGGCACCTTCGTTAACCGGTATTGCAAAAATAGCAATGAAAAAAGGCAAGTATGTTTAATTTCGACAAATTGCCTAGTTTTTCCTTTATTTTTCCTTCTACATGAAACGACATAATATACAACATCAGGTAATCCCTGTCGCCCTTAAGGTGTTTATATTGTTCGTTGTAACAGTCTATGATATTATGTATATATATGGGTTGGAAGGGTATTTAATCCAAACCAACCGGATACGCAAAACGATAGGTGTATTCAGGTTTGCAAATTAACCTAATTTAAAAGGAGGGTACTATGAAGGTTATATTAAAACATGAATCAGGTTTGGTAAAGGAGGTGAAGAAGGGGTTTTCTTGGACACTTTTCTTTTTTGGTCTGTTTGTTCCCTTAATTAGGGGAGATTTAAAATGGACTATTATTATGTTGCTATTACAAGGTTTGGCAGGTGCTTTGACACTGGGAATTGGTGCATTTGTAGTAAGTTTGATTTTTGCATTTGTATATAACAAAATTTATATTAGGGGCCTATTAGAAAAGGGGTACAGGCCTACCGAAGAATTTGAAGAAGCAGTTGCAAACTACGTTAATGGTTAGCGAACACATAATTCCATGTTAATAATTATCCGAAGTGAATGATTTTAGCCATAGAATGGTTGGAATCATTCATATTTCTGTCCTTGTTAAAATCTGACCATTTTTTTCGAGTATATCTGCTATATCATTTGGTATACCGATTCCTGATGACTGACTGAACCAGTACATGTTTTTCAAAACTCCTTGTTGCAATTCATCATATGATGCTTTTTGTCCCACCACAACTCCAGCCTCCAATATGGCTTCCTGTACCATTACTTTTACATAAACCGATAAAACACACAAAATGTCGAATTTCTTCTTCAATTTTCCCCTGTCTAAGCAAATTTTGATACGCTCGTTCCGGCTTTTCCTTGATATTGCTACCTTGTCGGCACCTGCCTCTAATGGCCATTTCTGATCATTAGCACAAAATCATTAACACCAACAAGCACAATGATACCTACCCCCGGTGGCCATTTAATCGTCAACTTAAAATATATCGTCTTATTAGTATCGCAAATATTCTATCAAAAGTATTATCAAATATTTAGAATAGAAGTTTACACTTTTGTCTACCGGCGGATATAATATATATGTAAGGTAACAGGCCTTTTTACGGGGCGTGTTTATTTTTATGTTCAAATTCAGTTAAAATTAAAAGGAGGAATTTATGATGTCAGAAATTAAGGTTACGGATTTTTATTATGGAGCTGCATTATCTGTATTATTTAATAACAGT
>CAYOQX010000298.1:0-1706 GCA_964406195.1 uncultured Alkaliphilus sp.
ATTCAAAATAAAAAACTGCAATGGTTCAAAGGAAAAAGTTTGGATAATGCAGCTGCCATTGGACCGTGGATAGTTTCTAAAGACGAATTTACTTTACCTTTAGAACTTAATATCTCATCAAAAGTCAATGATGAGATAAGACAACAATCTAATACAAAAAATTTGATCTTCAACATTGCCCATATCATCTCTGATCTTTCACAAGGGTTAACTTTACGGGCAGGGGATCTCATTATGACTGGAACCCCTGCGGGTGTTGGTATTGCTATGGATCCATTAGGCGTTCTTCAATCAGGAGATGTCGTAGAATGTGAAATAACGGGCATTGGGACGCTAACTAATGAAGTCCGATTTGTTTAACTATTGGAGGAAGTTTTGTACATTTTAGCTTTTGATATAGGTGGGAGTAAAACGAAAATCGGCTTAGTCAATGATTCTGGCCAAGTTATAGTTGATTTGGTTCTGCGATCTCCGATAAATGAGAATCCAATTTCATATTTGAAATTTCTAAGAATTAAAGCGCAAGAAATGCTGAACAAATTAAATCTGGATTTTAATGATTTATTGGCACTAGGCGTAAGTGTGCCTGGTATGTTTAACTTTTCTCAGGGTATCCTTATAAAGGCACCTGTAGTTGGTTGGAAGAATATTGAAATTACTAAAAAATTTCGTATTGTTTTTCCAGAGTTACAGGTGTTTGTAGATAATGATGCTAATAATTGTGCTCGTGCCGAACTGCATTTTGGCAATACAAATTCAGATTTTTTATGGATAACAGTCAGCACGGGTATTGGTTCGGCTGTTGTTTTAAACAAGCATGTGTTTTTTGGTTCAACCTATTGTGCAGGTGAAATAGGTCATATTAAGGTAGAGTATAATCACCCGGAACAATGTTCGTGTGGCCAAATGGGTTGCTTAGAAGCACAGGCTTCAGGCAATGCAATTGGTCGCTTGTTTCAGAAAAAACTTTCAAAAAATAAGGCATTATCTGAATTAGCTGAACAATTTGTCGTTTCTAAAGATGCAAAAGGTTGTGCACAATTAGCCAAACAAGGGGATTCGACTTGCCTAAAGATATATCATCAAGCAGGTGATTACATTGGTCGTGCACTGGCATCTGCTGTATCAATTTTAAATTGCTCACAAATATTTTTTGGTGGAGGTGTAGCAATGGATTTGCCTTTACTCCTTCCTGCTATTGAAAAGAGATTGTCCTCAGATTTGGTGAAACAAAACCAAAACGTTGAAATTAAACAAACGCAATTAGGCTATGACGCCTCTTTGCTAGGGGCAGCAGCGTTAGCAATTATAGGAATGATGTAGACTGCTACGTTGTTTTTTAACTCACAAAAACGAATACATCACATAAAAATATCATACAAAAATATTGACAAAATATCCTTTAAACAGTAAAATCATAGAAAAGTAATCGATTACATTTATTATTATTGTGCGAACTGACAAAAATAAAATCGTAGTAGGATGTAGTTCAATGATAACAATTTCACAAGTAGCAAAGAAAGCAGGCGTTTCTGTTGCCACAGTCTCTCGTGTGATGAACAAGAGTAGTAGCGTTAGACCAGAAACTGTCCTGAAAGTACAAAAAGTAGCGAATGAACTTGGTTATATCCCCAATTTTCATGCCCGGAATTTGCGGAAGAACTCAACCGGAACAATTTTAGTTTTACTTCCTAATATTACAAATG
>CAYOQX010000299.1:0-1678 GCA_964406195.1 uncultured Alkaliphilus sp.
ACAAATCGCCCCTGCAAGCCTTCAACGGAGAGCAAGGGGCACTCTCGGCCTTCGTGATATCAGCAACCATGGGAGGAACGCCCATGATCTACAGCTCACAAGAGATCGGCTACTCGCAACCTCTCTCCTTCTTCAGGCAAAACACGCTGGATTGGAATAGCAACCCGACCTATACCTCAGAGTATAAAGACATCATGGACGTGTATACCACTTCCGACGCGTTGAAAAAAGGTTCCCTGCAAACCTATAACACCGGTGATGCAGTCAGCTTTTTGCGGGCCAGTCAAAATGAAGAGGTCTTGATTATGGTGAATCCTACCAACCAGAAGGTGGAAGTAAAAACTCCCATCCAATTCGCCTTTGAAGATGCAATGAACTTGCTGGATAAAACAAAAGAGACACTGCCATCGGTCATCAACCTGGAGCCGTATCAATATTATATCTGGAAAGTGAAATAAGAACAATGAAGCAACTGGTGTTCCACGATTACGTGAACTCCAAAGGGGCCTTTTCAATTGAGAGGGTCCCTTTCTATTTTATATACGCTTCTCGGTCTTTCATCACCAGCAAAGCAGTCTTTCATCACCAATAGAAACATTTTTCATCGCTGATGGAGCAAACTTTCGGCACCTATAAAACAGTCTTTCACCACCGATATAGCACCTTATTCCGAATATTCTTTTTACTTTTGAGGAAATGCAATCAATCACCCGCAAATACAAGCAACATACATTTCAATCCATAAAACATGAGAATTATGACAAGCAATTTCAAAACTTTCGCGATCGCACTCGCGGCGATCATCATGAGCACGGGTACTCTTTTCTCTCAAGAAGCCTCCGACAACATCAAGGTGTACCCGGGCGGGGAGCCGTACGAAGTGACCACGTACCCGCACGAGTTCAAGAGCGAGCACCCCAAAAATATCATCCTTATCATTGGCGACGGGATGGGCGTGGCTCACGTGCACGCCGGTCTCACGGCCAACCGGGGTCGTCTCTTTCTAAGCAACTTCAAGCATGTGGGCTTCACCACCACGCACTCCGCCAGCAGCTACATCACCGATAGTGCCGCTTCGGCTACGGCGCTGGCTACCGGCAACAAAACGGATAATGGCGCGATCGGTGTCGACACCGATCAGCAGCCCGTGGAGAACCTCACCGAAACAGCTTCCGCACAAGGATACGCGTTCGGACTGGTCGCCACCTCGTCCATCACGCACGCCACACCCGGCGCCTTCGTGGCCCACCAGCTCAAGCGAAGCCAAGAAGAAGAGATTGCCTTAGACTTCCTTGAATCGGGTATCGACGTGTTCATCGGCGGTGGATACGACTTCTTCACCCAACGCGAAGATGGCCGCAACCTCGTCAACGAGTTCACCCGTAAAGGCTACACCTTGGCACGCGACCTTGAAGCCATCCAAGCGTTCGAAGGCAATAAGCTAATGGGATTAACTGCCCCCCGGGCTAACGGGCGACTGCAAACGCGCGGCGATATGCTTCCCATATCTACCGAAGCGGCTATCAACGTGTTAAAAAAGAGTGACAATGGTTTCTTCCTCATGGTAGAAGGTTCGTTCATCGACTCGGGCGGCCATGCCAACAACACCATTCAGATCGTGGAAGAGATGCATGATTTGGATCGCTCCATTGGTAAAGCGCTCGATTTTGCCTCCGAG
>CAYOQX010000300.1:0-1663 GCA_964406195.1 uncultured Alkaliphilus sp.
ACATCACTCTCCTTAAAAATGGTAACAAAAAAGCACCTACCTTTTGGTAGATGCTCAAAGCTATTTGACTTATGCAGTTATTTCGTATCTTGTTTTAAGATCGTTGTGCCAACTAAAATCAATATATCCTTCTTTTTGCAAACGTCCAACCACAATTCCAGGATCAATTTTTATTTTAGTAGCAAACCTTCTTATTGAAATGTCAGAAAAAGAATTGTCCTCAACAAACTGGTTGAATAATTCTTCTGGTATTAAGATGTTTTTAGAAAATTCATCCGCTGTTCTTTCCTCATTTTCACAAATACTATCGATATTATTTAGGTGTCCCAAAATAATATGTCCTATTTCATGAAAAAGACTAAACCAGAATTTATCGGCATCTTTGCCTCTTACGGTTAATCCTATAACAATCTTGTTTTTATCATAGAAAGTTGCTCCGTGTAAGAATGAACCATTAATGTGAGGCAGGAAAACTAGAGCAATTCCACAGTCTGCAAGCAACTTTTCAAGCTCCTTACAAAATAAAGAGGGATCTTTTAAGGTCATCTCTCTAATTGTAGATAAATTGTCGTTCAATTTTTTTAAGTCTATTGGTCCAACTTGTATTGAACGGCCTTCAATTTTTGCTTTTTGTGCCCAGGTAATTAATGCAAAATCCGATTTTTCTGTAATAGCTAATCTACGACAAGCTATTTGAGGAATTAACATGTTATTTTCCAGATTTGATAGTTGCACAACTTCAAAGAATTTTCTGAGAGATAAGACTTTTTCTTCCAAGCTCTTCGTGGTAGGAACCCATCCGTGCTTACACATTTCGTTATAAGGAATTTTTTTTGATATTTCCTTATCTTCATCCATCGCATTTTCAACTTGAACTTTTATAAGTTTCTCTCTATAAATGGATTCAAGATTATTCCAAAAACTTGATGGTAAGCCTAAAACTAATTCAAGTCTATATGCAACATCCGGTGTAAGTTGCACATCTCCATTTATAAGATGACTAATATGCTTTTCTGACATATCCATGCGAGAGGCAAATTCCTTTTGACTCATCCCACGGTCATTGAGTTGTTCTTTTATAGTTGCACCAGGTGGTGTAGCTATAACTGTTTTACTCCTAGTCATTATTGCATCCTCCTTAATTCAATTACTAATTGTCTTTATGATAATCAATAATCTCTTCAATATTAGCTATTTCTATTTCTGTTCCCTTTATGGTAAATACTAATCGTTTAGGATGAATTAGGTCAACAGCATACTGACCTTTTCTATCATACTTTAAAGGATGACAACGCCCAATGTGAAATTGCATCATTTGTTCCACAGATTCAGCAGCTTTTATTTGGTCAATTCGAAGCTGAATCTTTTCGGCATTATCGTTTCCATATTTCTTACCTGAAATAGAAGCATCTGTACACACTTTTTCAATGCTTTTATTTTTGTATTCAACATCCAACTAATTTATCACCTCAACGATATAAATAATTTACCTTATAGGTTAATTCTATTATACTCATCTTTTTGGAAAATGTCAATAATTTTTTAACCTTATAGGTAAATTTTTATATTATTATAAGACCACGCTCATCATAAACGGAGTCGGTAGGTCCGCCTTCGTGTTTGACTGCACGGTCAAGTGCCATAATAGTTGCAACAGCACCGT
>CAYOQX010000301.1:0-1662 GCA_964406195.1 uncultured Alkaliphilus sp.
AGACAAAGTGAAAAAAATAGCAGGTTATGGAGTCAATCTTATACTTTTGATTACAATACCGGCTACAATAGGAATTATATTATTAGCTACTCCTATTGTAGAAATAGCTTTTCAGAGGGGTGCTTTTGACACTGCTGCAACCTTGATGACTTCGCAGGCATTGATGTTTTATTCTATAGGACTTACTGCTATGGCGTTGAGACTGCTTATTACAAGGGTATATTACTCACTACAAGATACAAAAACACCAATGATAAACAGTGCCATATCTGTGGGGTTTAATGTAATTTTGAATTTGGCATTGATGCGATATATGGCTCATGCCGGACTGGCATTAGCCACTAGTATAAGTACTACTATTGCCACTTTTTTGATGTTTTATGAATTAAGAAAGAAAATAGGGGCCTTGGGGGCCTTGTCTTATGTAAACTGCGGGTTAAAGGCAGGATTAGCTTCTATCATAATGGGTGCAGTTGCATATGCTACTTATCATGGACTGTATGGGATACTGGGTATATCTAAGTTATACAACTTGATCTCTTTACTGGTTGCAGTAGGATTAGGGTCAGTGACATATGGGGTATTGTGTTACCTGTTCAAGGTTGAGGAAGTAAGAGATATGGTAGACAAAGTTAAAATGAGGATAATTGGTTGATAGATGCAGCTCAATACCCCAGTTAGGGGTTTTTATAGTTGTTTGGTTATTAAGTCTGAAAAATATCCTTTTGGGTAAAAAATGGATTCTTTTAGATTTTTTGAATTTCTTAAGTGTAATTTAAAAATTCAGATTCTTTCAGGGGCTGTAGAGATGATTGTATATTCATATAATATACTTATCAAAAAAATGAATAGCAACACATTTTCAAAATCTATCGCCTTATTAATTTCTGCCGGAACAGGGGCATTAATATACTTTATTCTTATCTACCTACTTAAAATAGACGAAGTCGATTGGATGATAAATGCTGTCAAAGACAAGTTAAACAAAATTACAAACAAAGCTCAAGTCTAATACATAACTGGGGTTGAATATATATGTCCATATTAATAACAGGCGGTGCAGGATACATTGGAAGCCACACCTGTGTAGAACTATTAAACGAGGGTTATAATATTATCGTAGTAGATAATTTCTCCAACAGCAAACCTGAATCATTAAAAAGGATACAAAAAATAACGGGGAGAACATTAAAATCTTATAACATCGACATCTTGGATAAAGAAAAACTTGAAAAAGTATTTAAAGAAAACAATATTGAAGCGGTAGTGCATTTTGCAGGATTAAAAGCTGTGGGAGAATCAACGGAACTTCCTATCAAATACTATCATAATAACGTTGCCGGAACCTTAACACTTTGTGAAGCAATGAAAAAATACAATGTAAAGAAAATGGTATTCAGTTCTTCCGCTACCGTATATGGGATGGATAACACATCGCCGTTAACGGAAGATCTATCACTCGATGCAACCAATCCTTATGGATGGACAAAACTTATGATAGAGCAGATACTAAATGATGTATTTATATCCGACCAATCTTGGGGCATTCTGTTGCTCAGGTATTTTAACCCTATAGGTGCCCATGAAAGCGGTATGATCGGTGAGGACCCGAATGGAATTCCCAACAACCTGATGCCTTATATAACTCAGATTGCTGTGGGA
>CAYOQX010000302.1:0-557 GCA_964406195.1 uncultured Alkaliphilus sp.
GAAATAAACTTTTTTGCATATTATTTTCCGAAATTTTTGGCATGTATCATACCTATAATATTTGCCTTTACCGTTGCATTTATGCTTTCTGTAGTTATTAAAAATGCTGCCGTTTCCATAGCCGTTCCGGCAATCTGCTTTATTGGGTGCAGTATATTAATGGATGTGTTTACTTATAGTAAAGCCATGAATTGGGTGATATATACACCTATACCCTTTGTACAAATGTCATCATTCTTTGTGCGACATTCTGCGGTGAAGCAGATTGTCCAAAGGGGTATACCCCTCAGCCTATCTTATGGTATAATACTGTTACTTGTTTTATCTGCCGTGTGCACCATTGTCTCTATATCTGTTTTTAATAAAAGTGATATAAAAAACTAGAGAGGGTAATTCAATGAAGGAAAACAACAGATTTTTAAACTCCTATAAAAAGAAGATAGGCCAGCAGGGGGACGGGCACCATGAAGAAAGCTCGGTTGCAGACAAGGAACAGTCCGGTTTAAGGTTCGAACAGAGAAACGGTTTTATTAAACCTGAGAAAAAGGATCCGGGGC
>CAYOQX010000302.1:567-1429 GCA_964406195.1 uncultured Alkaliphilus sp.
TTGGAACTGTGGTTTTAGTGGGTATTATAGTGGGGTTTTTATTTCTTTTTAATCGAGGAGTTGAAGTATTAGATTTTACCGGCTGGACAGAAAATGAAGTACAGCTTTGGGCAAGAGATAATGGCGTTATTCTTCAAATTGAACAGGAATATAATGATCAGTTTGAGGCCGGCAGAGTTATCTCTCAAAGTGTGTCCAAGGGTACTCAGGTGAAAAAAGGCCAATTCGTAAAACTTACTGTTTCATTAGGGCATGACCTGACTGTCACATTGCCATTACCGGACATCATGTCTATGACTAAAGAAGAGATAGAAACTTGGGCAGCTGAAAATTTTATGACCAAGGTGCGTATAACGGCTGAGTACAATGAGGAAGTCCCCCTAGGGCATGTCATAAGATATGAGATCAACGACGATACAGTTGTGGATGAAGTAAGTAGAACTACACCTATCTATATCATCGTATCAAAAGGCATTGAGGATCAGACCGCTATGTCTATCACTATTCCCAATTTTAAGGAAATGCCCATTTCTGAATGCTATACTTTTGCTAATGAAAACGGACTTTTGCTGACGGTGGAAGAGGAGTATGATGATTATGTGCCGGCAGGATCCATCATTTCACAAAGCGTTAAAGCTGATGAAAAGGTCAGTAAAGGTACTGAGATTACCCTAATAATTTCCAAAGGGAAAATGATTACTATTCCAAATTTTGCTGGCTATTCCAAAGAAAAAGCCGTTGCCGTTGCAGGGGAACTTGGCATACCTGTAACCATCAAAGAGAAATACTCAGGCTCTCCGCCCGGTGCCTTTATCTCTCAAAGTATTAAGGCGGGTTCAGAATATAAGGATAAGGAGATCCT
>CAYOQX010000302.1:1443-1661 GCA_964406195.1 uncultured Alkaliphilus sp.
CGAAAGCTGGGCCAAGGATTTAAATGAGCAAGGTGCTAACATTACCATAAAAGTTACCGGCACGCAAAGTAACTCACCTAAGGGAACCATCCTCTACCAGGATAAGGCCAATGTAGTGATTGGCATAAAAACTACCGTCAATATAACCGTATCTCAGGGTAAGGTGGTTTTTGTTCCCGATTTTGTTGCGCCTGCAGGTTCAGGATATGATATTGCCA
>CAYOQX010000303.1:0-1651 GCA_964406195.1 uncultured Alkaliphilus sp.
CAGAAGCTGCTTGGTATCTTTAGGCAAGCAATATCCGCCGTAACCGAAAGAAGGGTTGTTGTAATGGGTGCCGATTCTGGGATCCAAGCAAACGCCCTCAATAATTTGTTTGGAATCAAGTCCTTTCATCTCTGCATAGGAATCCAACTCATTAAAGTATGCCACACGCAGTGCAAGATATGTATTTGCAAACAGTTTAACTGCCTCAGCTTCCGTAGGATTGGTAAACAGAATGGGCATGTCCTTTTTGATTGCGCCCTCTTTTAACAGATTTGCAAAAATTTGGGCTCTCTCTGACTGCTCTCCTACAATAATACGTGACGGGTACAGATTGTCATAAAGTGCCTTGCTCTCTCTCAAAAACTCAGGGGAGAAAATAATGTTATCTGTGTGATACTTTTCTCTTACACTCTTGATGTAACCTACCGGGATTGTAGATTTTACAATCATTGTTGCGGTTGGATTGTATTTCAAAACCTGCTCAATGGCATTTTCAACAGAACTGGTGTCAAAAAAGTTCATCTTGGAATCATAGTTGGTCGGTGTGGAAATAATGACGTAATCTGCACCCTTCAAAGCAAGTTCGTAATCGGTTGTTGCCAACAGATTTAGTTCCTTGGTTGCCAGATATTCCTCAATTTCTTTGTCCACGATGGGGGACTTCTTGTTGTTTATCATATCCACTTTTTCCTGGATAATATCGATAGCCACTACTTCATTGTGCTGTGCGAGCAAAATTGCATTGGAAAGTCCTACATATCCGGTTCCAGCTACTGCTATTTTCATTTTGATTTCCTAGCCTTTCTTGATTAGATTCTATTCGGTAAAAAACTTTAATAAGTTAATGATATTGCTTTTTGGGGGAATTGGCAAGTGTTTTCACATTTCGCATACTTTTTAACGCTATGAATATACTATATTGTGCTATGACAACACATGTGGCCATGGGTATTTTTTTATTGACACCCGTGTCGTCATATGCTATATTGTCAATAGTGATCGTGTCGCAGAAGCTTGTGTGGCCTGTGACCGAAAAGGGCTCCCGCGGGAGCCCTTTTCATTTGTTTGGGGGATACAAATGATAATGGAAATGAATAAACCATTTTTAACTTATGAAGAACAAATCAAAAATTATGTACAGAAAAGAACCTACAAATTGACGACGTATCTTATGCTATTTCTCTTTTGAAGAAGCATAGTTATTTTGCGCTAGTTTCAGGTTATAAACGTCCTTTCAAGAAAAAAGACGGCACCTATCAGGAACATACTACTCTAAATGACATTTATGCATTATATTCCTTCGACAATGCGCTTAGAAATATTATTCTCAGCAAAATACTTATTGTTGAAAAACATATTAAATCTCTTATGTCTTATTCTTTTTGTGAAAAAAATGGCAGCTTGCAGCAAGCATATCTTGATGCAACCAATTATAATTATATTCTGGCCAATCAAGAGGGAATTAACAAATTAGTCTCTAAACTGACTTCCATTGCAAATGACCCAAAAGATTATCCATATATTTTGCACCAAAAAGAAGTCTACAAGAATATTCCCCTCTGGGTTATGGTAAAAGCACTTCCAATGGGAAGCATCTCAAAGATGTACAGTTATTTATCTCCCACTATCCAAACAAAAATCAGTCAAGAAT
>CAYOQX010000304.1:0-1642 GCA_964406195.1 uncultured Alkaliphilus sp.
ACCATCACTGTTGCAAACTCCGCATAGGTAATTGTATCCTGCGGGGCGAAAGTAATCTTGTTGTAGCCTTGTATCAGCCCTCTGTTAACTGCCTGTTCTAAGCGGTTCCTGTACCAAGCATTTTGAGGAATGTCTTGAAAGCCTAGTTGTCCCTCTTTCTGCTGTGCTTGTGCAGGTATTACTCCCAGCAGGGCTACTGCCAACAAAATCATAATAATCCTTACTGATATTTTTCTTGTTCTCATATGTAATCTCCCTTCTTCTTGATAAAAGCCGTGTTTATTATATTATAGCATTGATGGTATATTTACGGTATGTTTCCGGGCGGATGTCCAGGGGGAATTCAGATTATATTGCTTGGAAGGGGAAAAACAACACCCTGTTAGAGGCAGGGTGTCAACCATAATACAATTTAATTGTAGTGGTAACTACACTCTTGCAAGTCTAATTACCCTATCTATACTATACCGCAATAAATAAAGAAGTAAATGCGCATTCAGTTTGTGCTGATTATGAGCAATATGCTATTATATCAGCATAAGGTAATCGGAAAAGCAGGGTGTGGTTGCCACCTCACTTCAGATGAAGGGAGGTGGTGCGATGAATACATATCAAGCAGTGTCTTTAATGATAATGTTTGGAATGTTATTAATGTCGCTAATCTCCTTGATTGTTGATCTAATAAGGGATAACAGCAAAGGAAAAAAATAATCACCCTGCACGGCCACGCAGGGTGATTAAAAACTTTTAAATCATTCTAGTGGCAATCACATCATGTGATGCCGATTACCTTATCTATATTATACCACAATAAGTAAAAAAGTAAACGTGCATTCAAATTGAAAAAAACTTCTTTGTGTTAGAAACATGAGTTTTACAAATTACCAATTAAGTAAAACTGGAGAAAATGGAGCTGAATGTTGGAATTTCATAAGTTGGTTCGATTTTGGTATCAGCTTATTTTTTATTTTTAATATTGGGTTTTACCTAAGTATATGGTATAATATAGATAGATAAAACTGGTGCCCGGGGAAGAAAATGCAAAATAGGTGGGGGGCAAACTGCTAAATATCTATTTTTAGGTAGTCGGCTATTCCTTTTGGGATTTTGCTTTCTATTTCGGCCCATATTTCGCCCAGGGGTTTGTTGTCATAAATTCTTCTGATATAACCCAAGGGCGGCAGGTCCGGATCGATTGCTACTTCTGTATAGTCCAGCCGCCGGCCTTTGTATATTCTTTTTTTTATTAAGGCCTTTTCAACTTCTTTTTTAAAGGGCTTGCCCGGCAGTTCATTGTTTTTTATTATGTCCGCCGCTTTTCTAAGGTTGGCCATTGAACCGAACTTGCATTTGAATGTATGGGAGTGCGGAAGGTCGTCACAACTATCAATATCTTTTTTGGTAGCCACTCTGCCTAGCTTACGACATAATTCTACATATTTTTCTATCATGCTGTCTTTATTGTATTTGTTTTCATTCATAGAGTATATTTGCTCCTGTCTGTGTTGTTGTTATTATAATAACACATTTAATACCGGAAATAGTTGATCAGAATTTTTAAAGGGGGTGATGAAATGAAGGCAGTCGAACCTATCAGGGATCCAAAACAGATAAACACCATGAAAAAATAAATTATTTTTCT
>CAYOQX010000305.1:0-1615 GCA_964406195.1 uncultured Alkaliphilus sp.
TTCTGTCCACTGAATACAAACGCCACGAGTCTTTTCTTTTGAGAAAACACGAATACCCAAATCATTTAATACAACTCTTATTCGTGAATTTCCATAAGACATATTATCATATGCCCGTTTTGCCTGCGCTCTCGCTCCACCAAATTGAAATGCAAATAAGCCGCCTATAATTAGCAAATATGAGACAATACCAATTACTAATCCATAAGATAAACCAAGCATTAATGATAAAACCAAATCCAATCCAATATAAACCGGAAGTTTCTTCAAAAAAGTCCTAACCATAGAATCAGATGCCATTTTTATAAATTCATCTTGTTTGTAATTAATATCAACGCTAATCACTTCTTCATTCCATCCGGAATCTGCTGCATTTTCCTCAGGCTGTATAGTTCCGGTTGAAGACGGTATCACCGGACTGTGTACTTTTTGTCGTGTAAATGGTATTGCAGATCGTACAGCACGTTTTATTCCTTCAGCATTTTGAAATGATAAGCATCTTGCCGGTATAACAATTGCCGGTTTTCCTGGTGAAATAAAAACCAGCATATCACTATTTTCTATATACATTAATCTATCTGAAAAATTAAGACTGACTTTCCCTTGTTCACTTTGTTTTTCAATGCGGCCAGGATATACATTTACAATTCCATAATAAGATTGTCCGCACATTCTATTTTGATCATAGGCTCGTTCTGCTGATTTTCGAACATGTGATGAAGCACCAAAAAACATCATTAATACAGAAATCGGATCAATCGTACCGTACATTAATATCTCACTTAACAGCATTAATAGAGAAAAACATCCTAAACCAAAGAGTAATATTAACTGACCACGACGAAAACGCAAAAATCCTGTTGTTGAAGAAACAATCTTATTAAATTTAACAAACTCTTCTCGAGATATATCAACAGCAAATGAAACCAGACTTCCATCAGGTTGAGTATTATTTGTAATTTCCTGATTATTAATATCTTCATCTGTTTGATTATTTAAATCAAATTCGTCTTGTGGTCTGTTTGAATTATCCATTTGATCCATACCTTTCAGCACCCTCTTTAATTGGAAAGAGCAAAAACCATACAAAATACGATTGATACTTTTCAACATGTTTTGTTTTCCTGTTGAAAACATTTATAATTAATTTATTTTTACTGAACCGGCTTCTTTTTCGAGAATATGTCGTAATTTTTCGCACTGTTCATCAGTCATAAGCCTTTTAGGTATTGACATACTCAGTTCACGGCCAATTGCCATTGTAAAAAGCGCAGGTGTTTCGCTCCATCGCGTCAAAAGAGAAATTTGTAATTTTCCCTGTATGCGTGAGTTTTGTATAGATATTTTTTCATTGTCAAAAATATACGTTGTTGCAAAATGCAAATCTTCTTTTTCAGTAAATTCACGTGTAGCTGCACCCTTGTTTAAAATCGGTGCAATTAAAGCATCATAGCATACCAAAAATAATCCTAGTAAAATCAAACATACAGCTGCAGATGCTGATAACAATATATATCCGCCAAAAAACAATCCTGCAATCCCTAAAACTATTAATATTGCTCCTGCTCCTGTAAAATACGGTGCAATATTTCTGCGAAGCTTTCGCTTTTCATCA
>CAYOQX010000306.1:0-1610 GCA_964406195.1 uncultured Alkaliphilus sp.
CTAAATAGTTATTTGAGAACAGTAAAAGGCACTTTATTCTTCATTGCCCTTTTATTGTAATAGTGTCACCTATTATTATCAGCGGTAGTTTTTCTCCCTTTAAATGTACATCTCCGGGTAATTCCGGTGATGTTCGTGCATCAAATTTAAGACAGACATGCCCGATGTTTTTTAAGTTTTTGTTTGCTACTTCTCCTACAGCGGTAATCGTATATGTCAAATTGCCTAAAATCATAAAATCTCCATCTATTACTTCTTTTGTAAGGATTCCACCAGTATGGATAACAGATATTTCTTGAAGTTCCATCGGTGCAGTACTGTCAAATAAAACCATCATTTTTTGCTGTAACAGTTCCTCTGCTAAATCTCCTATGGCAGTAACTGTAGTTTTATATTTATTCATAGCTTCACTCCTTTGAGCAAGCATAGTAAAAGTTTTCTGCCGCAATGGCTTATTGCGGCAGAACTGTGCGTATTATCCGGAATATAAACCGATACTGAACAGGTAGGCAACTAATACTGAAATTGGACCTGTTATCAATCGTGAGATAAGTATAGCTCCAACACCTACCTCAACGGTTTCGGGTTTGGCTTCCCCAAGGCTTAAACCCACAGGAATAAAGTCACATCCTACCTGGGGATTAATGGCAAATAGTGCCGGTAGAGCAAACTGCGGGGGTATGTTTCCCTTACCGATCTCAACACCGACCAAAACACCTACAACCTGTGCAATTACTGCTCCTGGTCCTAATAAAGGTGAAAGTATGGGTATTGCACATACGATTGATATTGCCAGTAGACCAGGCAAGCTTCCTGCCAAAGGAGAAATTATGTTGGCTATCCAATTACCTATACCAGATTTGAGAATTATACCGATAAGAGTTGCTACAAAAGCTATGAATGGGAGAATGTTTTTAATAACTTGATCAATAGTTTCTCGACCCGATTGATAGAAAATACTAACCACTCCGCCCATACCTCTACCTATTTTTTCTATAATTCCTATCTTTCGGCTCTCAGCATTACTAATCACGCTATCTTCGATAACTTCTGACTCAGACGATATGTCCGGTCGAATGTATTCTGCATCTTGTGAGGATATTACAGAGATATTATCCGGCTTTACCCCTGAAACGTAAATGTCTTCTTTTATGTATTGAGCTAAAGGACCCACTTGACCTACAGGGGTTAAATTAATGGTGGGAATCCGTTTCCTTGGGTAAACTCCACAGCGAGCCGTTCCTCCGCAATCTATCACGACACAACATATTTCATCTTCCGGTACTGATGATTTAAAGCCGTCGAATGCTATACCACCGGTAAGTTCTGCAATTCGCTGAGCTACAGGATCTATACCGCCCCCGGTTACCGATGCTATTTTATCTTTACCTTCTTCCGGTTTGATTATGAGAGGTCCTCCCCAACCGCCTGCTCCTTTTTGAATCTTAACTGCCCTAAATCTCATTTGTCTCACCCTCCTCAAATCAAATCTCTTTGTCTCATCATTCTTAATGTCAACGTTTCAGTAACAATCCCCCGTATTAAAATCACTATCACACCTACAATAAAATATCTTATAGCAAGCTGACCTAAAGGAAAACCCAATTGTT
>CAYOQX010000307.1:0-1602 GCA_964406195.1 uncultured Alkaliphilus sp.
AAAACAACCTTCGCCACCAGAATTTCTAACACCTTTAATGATTCTCTGTATACGTTTAAAGTATTTATGGAGGGATTTGTTCTTGTTCTTATATACATTTTACCCTATTTATTAATTGGAGGTTTAATAGCATTTATAATTCTTAAATTTATTAGAAAAAGAAACGAATAGCAATATATTTACATTATTGGTTTTATGCTTACGCTAGCAGCCCATGCATACTGAAACATATTATAGAAACATCATATTATATTATAAGATTAAAAGGCAGCCTAGATAGGCTGCCTCTGTTAGTTATATTAATAATTTTTCTGCTGTTCTTTTATACATGTATGCCAATTGCAAATATTGGTTTTTTCATCAAACTTTTTATATATAGGTAACACTTCTTTTAAAAGTTGCTGGGACTACAATAACAAACAAACTTTTAAGGGTTATAATGAAAATGATCCACCCAGGAGAAAGGTTCTGTTCATCAACAGCTCAAAACATTATGGCAGCAGGGGATGAAATTGAGAAATTAACCGGTAAGAAATTAAATAAAATTGAAAATAAAGGGGATTGGTTCATTGACCCGAAGTACAATGTACTTAACAAGAGTTTAAACCAAAGCCCCTATTTTGCATAAAGCAGTTTAATTATATCATTAATTTTTAAACAATCACTCTATGAAGAATATGGAAACGTATTTTAGGTCTTTTACCTAAAAGTGCACGAATTAGACCTGAAAAATTTTAAATCTTTTGATTAAAACCTGCTCTAACAAAATTAGCAAATATTGTGGCAACCTGTGCTCTATTAGCAGTATCCTTCGGTACAAATCTATTGTCACCCATGCCACTGACAATTCCATAACTTTGCATTTTATCCACGGCAGTTTTTGCCCAGCTACTGATATCAGCCTCGTCTACAAAGGAATTATCGGAAACCGTCACGAGAGTGATGGCTTTATAATTGATATAATTATTTAGCATTACAGCCATTTGTTCACGTGTTATTTTCAAGTTAGGAGCAAATTTCCCTCCGCCCATTCCATTCACAATACCCTTCTCCGCTGCCCAGGATACTGCCGGATTGTACCAAGCCTCTTTGGCCACATCGTCAAAGGGGGAAATATGATAATTACCTATGTCAGCCCCCTCAAGGTTAGCTATGGCTTGAGCAAACATAGCTCTCGTCATAGGGCCATTAGGTTCGAACCTATCTACACTGACCCCATTGAAAATATTTCTCGCTGCTACGAAACCTATGCTTTCTGCGTACCAAGCGGAATCAGATACATCATCAAAGGTTACCTTATTGTAGTTTATAACATATTTCGATAAATGGGAAAGTGCCATTTTAACCATACCTGTCGTTTCATCATATATACTGTTGACAGTTTTCAAATTCCCATAGTCGTCGAGGTAATATGCCAGGATGGCATTAGCATTTTCTCCTGCCCTTAGAACATAAGGCATGGAAATGATGACCTTACCACCCTTGAAATCCGAAATTGTATTGTTTCCGGTGGTAACACTAAAGTCATATACCGGCCTGTCCTGTATTTTGGCCTGAATCCTTTCAGGTAGGGTGGCCGAATCAACGATTTTTGCCGAAATC
>CAYOQX010000308.1:0-1579 GCA_964406195.1 uncultured Alkaliphilus sp.
GGAGCCAGAGGGTTACCGATCAGCAAACACTCAATATCTTGCAAAGCCTGCAGGCGGAGTTAGAGGTATCCCAACAGGTAAAATTGCAGGTTTGCCCCTCTATCACAAGTCCTATGATGCTTGGTTTTGTCAACCCCGTGATTTTACTACCGGCTACAAACTTTTCTGTGGATGAATTATTTTTTGTTCTCAAGCATGAGCTGGTTCATTTTAAGCGCAAGGATTTATGGTACAAAAGTCTGGTGCTGATAGCAGTTGCTATTCATTGGTTTAATCCGATAGTCTATTTGATGGCAAAGGCAATAGCAGTACAGTGTGAGATCTCGTGTGACGCAGAAGTGGTCAAGAATACAGACAGGTATGGGCGGCAGCTATACAGTGAAACAATAATTGGGGTGATTGAAAAACCAGGAATGCAAACGGTATTTTCTACAGATTTTTATGGAGGCAAGAAAGGTATGAGAAATAGGATCACAGCCATTATGGATACTACCAGGAAGAAAACCGGGGTTTTTGTTCTCTGTGCTGTATTAATAGGGACAATAGGGACCGGGGCAGTATTTGCATCCAGCACAAATGCCGTCCGGGAGATAAAATCATTATCCGAATACAGCGGTGGAATTAAAACCTATTATAATCCGTACGCCACTCTTGAGGATAATGTGCTTGGCACGTTAGGTATCGATTCTGATAAAGATGAAATATGTAGAGTCAGGGTTACTGGTCCGACTTATATTGACGCCAATGGGCGAAAAATTGATTATTATAACCGAACGGACCCATATTATGGTATAGAGTGGGGATGGGAAGAAAAATCTGCTATTCAAAAGATGATGCATAAAACGCTATCCGTAGAAGGGAAAAATGTAACCGTCGCATTTACCGACAATGCGGCAGCCTACAGGGATGATAAAGTAATTGAAAAAATGATAATTAACCAAATCGTATTTGAACTGGGTTATCACAGTAAAAACTCTGATTATGATCATCAGGCCTTTATTAACGAGCTAATCAACCGCGGGGCGTATGTTATAAAAGATGTCGTCACACCAGAAAATTTCAAACCGCGTGTATGGCAAAGTAACAGCGGAGATTTTTTGGGTATGAAACTTTTAACTGATTATGACCAAAAGAATAAAACAACCGATATCTTTAAACAAGAAATAATATTGCACAAAAATATTGACGGGAATCAAGGGGTACAGTTGGGAGATAGATTTGTCATTAAGCATGGCGAAACTTTGGCGATAGATATAAAGGAAACAACCGACAAAATGCCGACGGTTAACCTGGCAATTATAAATGTGACAACAGGTGAGTTTATTGATTGGATGCCTGGCGTGCGTGGCGGTTACAGATTCATATACACACCGAGAGAGGCTTATGCCAACCATAATTTCAAGATAGTAATGAGTGGAGAAGAAAGCGACAACGCTTATATTGAAATCTTTACCTATAAGACCGGGAAGGATGAAATTAGTCATGACGACTGCCGAGAAGCGCTGATGTATAAAACTGATTATGTGGGAGTAACAGACGCCGTAGCCCGGGCCATAAAGTCCAGAAGTAGTTCGTATCT
>CAYOQX010000309.1:0-1577 GCA_964406195.1 uncultured Alkaliphilus sp.
GCGATGCAGATCTGCCCGAAAATTTTGCCGATACGGACAGTATAAAGAAGATGATTAAACACCAGAAAAAAAATATTACGAATTCTCTGGAAATAATTAAGGCGGGGCAGGATTCATACAGGCTCCAAAATTATTTTCTTGACAATCTATTCAGAACTATTGAAATAATCAAAAAATAAAAGTAAAATCAATTCTTAAAATACTGATTCCCAGAATTCGGGGCAAAAAAACAGAAAATGTCGGTTGAAGGAGTATTATGGTATAGCAGCAATGTTATGGAAGCATATAATAAAAAAATGTAGAAGATAGGCCATAAATGCTTGTTAAATTTTAGATTTTATACTAATATAGTAGTGTAGGATAATTATTTCATAATAAATCAATGATTATAGAAGTCCTAAACAGTTTTATTAAAACTATAATCAAATTAACATTTAAGGGGTGAAATATGTAATGAGGACTTTAACCTTTAGGGGAGGTATTTATCCCTCCGGCTATAAGGAAGCAACAGCTCATCTTGAGGTGGAAAAGGCTGCCGAACCAAGTGTTGTATATATACCACTTAAACAGCACGCAGGCGCACCCTGCCAGCCATTGGTGGAGGTCGGGGATCGTGTTACCGTAGGACAGCGTATAGGGGAATCTGAAGCTTTTATTTCAGCCCTGGTTCACTCAAGTGTGTCCGGTACTGTTAAGAAAATTACTAATATACCGGATTCCGGTGGTGGAGAGGTTCAAGCGGTAGTCATTGAATCTGACGGTTTAAATGAGGTACACCCATCTATAAAACCAGTAGGAGATATAGAATCATTAGAACCTGAGGAAATTGTAGCCGCCGTCAAGGACGCAGGAATAGTTGGTATGGGAGGAGCTGTTTTCCCGACTCATATCAAAGTAACAGAATTAAAAGATAGGAAAATTGAGTATTTTATACTGAATGGGGCCGAATGTGAGCCTTATTTGACAGCAGACCATCGACTGATGGTAGAAAACCCGGATGACATTATTTATGGATTAAGGGCTATGATGAAAGCAAAGAATGTAAAAAATGGTATTATAGGCATCGAGGACAATAAGTTGGATGCAATTGAATCCATGGAAAGAGCTGCAAAGCAATATCCAAACATTAGAATTGTTTCACTTCATACAAAATACCCACAGGGTGCAAGTGATCAATTGGTTTATGCTTGCATAGGCAGAGAGGTACCTGCGGGTGGATCTTCATCAGAAGCCGGAGTGGTTGTAAACAACGTTGCAACTGCGGCATATATTGCTGTGGCGTTGAGGACAGGCATGCCGTCAATTGACAGAATAACCACTGTTACAGGCAGTGCTATAGCAAATCCTAAAAATCTGTTAATAAAGACAGGAGTACCTATCAAAGATGTAATTGAGCAATGCGGAGGCTTTTCCAAAACTCCGGGCAAAATCATTATGGGAGGGCCCATGATGGGAGAGGCTCAATATACAGATGAGGTTGTAATAACAAAGGGTTCCTCAGGGTTACTAATACTTAGTGAGGAAGAGGCAAGAACTCCGGAGCCCGAACAATGTATACGTTGTGGAAAATGTGTTGA
>CAYOQX010000310.1:0-1577 GCA_964406195.1 uncultured Alkaliphilus sp.
TTTGGATGTTCAACTTGAGGTAACCGTTGAAACCAACGGCCATGATCATATCTCCGAAATTGTTTCCGAATTGAATAAAGAAGGCTATACCATCACACATGTATAGTATGCTCTCACCGCGAATAAAAATTATTCTCCAACTTAAGCCGCGGGATAAAAAAAATGAAAATGGTTACAATAATTAATAATAAAGTTGGAGGTGATTTAGTGGATAAAAGAGTTGCCGTTGAAGAATCACTACATGAGCATATTAAATATCTCGAAAAGGCGGGATATGAGGTTGAAAAAATAAGTAGTCCCATGGACGCCAATGCTGTACAAGGTTTTGACTATGACGCTGTTGTTGTATCTAATATGGATGATAGCTCTATGCAGAATTTTTCCTTTTCCCAATCGGGTGGTAGAGCCAGTGCCCCTATAGTAGAGGTTGAAGGCAAAACACCGGAAGAAATTTTTAACATACTTAGAACAAGATATTAGCATTAAAATATGGGCGAACCACGTTCACCCATATTTTTTATGTCGTATTTAAGATAAACAATCCTAGAAATATCCCATCCATTTTTGAACGGAGCGATGCGCCAGGAACCGTCCCCACTGCACTCCGTCCCCACTGCACTCACTTAGAATGTTAGGTCTATTGTTGTTGTTTGATTTTCTCTTATTATAGTAATTGTTGTTTTTTCTCCGGGTCTGTATTTGTATATGTTTCTGACCAGATCGCTCCTTTTGTTTATTTCGTTGTCGCCTACTTTGGTTATAATATCTCCCGGCCTGATTCCGGCTTTGGATGCTGCGGAGTTTTTTGTAACCTGAGCAACGTAAACACCGTCATCAACGGGCAGTTTTATTCCCGTAACTGTTTCAAAATCATCTATATTTACACCCTGTATGCCTAAATAAACCCTTGTAAATTCACCTTTTTCAATAAATTGATCTACTATGGGCTTTGCCGTATTTATTGGGATTGCAAAACCCAAACCTTCTCCGGATGTTATTTTTGCCGTGTTAATTCCCACCACTTGCCCTTTTGAATTAAGCAGCGGCCCACCACTGTTTCCCGGATTGATTGAAGCATCGGTTTGTATAAGATTTTCAATTGTTACACCTGAGGACCTGTCTGTAATTGTCCTGTTAAGTCCGCTTATAACACCCTGTGTCAGTGACCTTTGAAAGTTTAATCCTAATGGGTTTCCGATAGCAATTGCAATCTCTCCCACCTCTATTTCGTCACTGTCCCCGAGTTCGGCCGTGGAAAAATTGCTTCCTTCCACCTGGATAATGGCAAGGTCCAGACTTGCTTCGCTCCACAACACTTCAGCCCTGAGTTGTTCTCCATCATTAAGTAATACTTTTACTTCTTTTGCTTTTCCGTCCCTCACCACATGGGAATTTGTCAGAATGTATCCCGCTTTGTCTATGATAACCCCGGTGCCTACACCTGAAACCTCCCTGGTACCGAAAAATAAGTCTCTATGTAATTCCACGGTAGTAATACCGACAACCGATGGCATTGCTTTTTTTGCAACTGCAGAATAAACTGTATGATCTTCAGTCGGATTAATAGTAATATGCTG
>CAYOQX010000311.1:0-418 GCA_964406195.1 uncultured Alkaliphilus sp.
GTGCAAATATAGACGCCGTGGAAACAGCTGAGAATTTTGGGATTGCACAGGATAGGGCGGTGGACTATCTCGCTGACAGCGAAGGAACACAGTTAAATTATACAATAATAGCACAGGCAGTGACCACATTCCGCAAGGCAGGAACCGTGGATGAGGCTTGCCTTGATGAAATCCGAGAAGATGTGGAGCGGCGAGGGGGTCGCAAGTAATTCTAATAGCGGTAGCAGAAAATATCCCAGACTTGGTCCACGAATGGCTTAACATAAAATATATAGAATATATGGATGTTTGTTATTTATAACAACAAAATCGAGTCTAGTATATACGGTGCATATACAATGCATTGATAATCTATATGATAATGATATATAATAGTGATGGAAGGAGTGATTGATATGGCTCAAATAAATATTAGAAT
>CAYOQX010000311.1:428-1152 GCA_964406195.1 uncultured Alkaliphilus sp.
GGCGGAACATTAAACTTAGGTTTTTTTATCTACAATTTAATGAATGTTCACGGAAGTGGAATATGGATAGAAAAATTAAACCATTATGAAAGGGTGTGGACAAAGGGATTACCCCTTAACCACACCCTAATAAAATTCCTATTGAAATTGTTCCTATAGGCTATCGCCAAAATCCTTTCGGAATTTCTCCACAAGTTTTTCCTGCCATGAGGATACTGGTTCCAATCTGCCAAAGAAGAAGCGAAGGGTGTCCGGCTCCTCGGTAAAGGCAAGGCCCTCCACCAACTTTCTGTTTTCATATAACCAAGTGACTCTGTCGATTACATATTTTATTTGGGAGAGGGTGAAAACCCTTCTGGGAACGGCTAATCTCAATAATTCCATATTAGAGTATGCTTCACTGCCGTCGGGATTTCTTTGTTCAGACATGGTGCCGCGTTCCATACCCCGTATTCCACCGGCAATGTATAACGCCGCCGCCAAGGCCCCCGAGGGGTATTGACTTTGGGGTACATGATCTAAAAATTCCATGGCATCTATATGACCACCCAAACCGCCGGCGGGAGTAACCACCGGAATCCCCCTTTTGGACAATTCCTCAACCAAAAAGGTCACTGATAAGCTTCAAAAGAAAATTGATAAGCTATCATCAAAGAGAAAACCCAATCTTTATGAAATAGATATTCTTCAAAAGAAATTGAATGATTTTAAACTATTTGAGAGT
>CAYOQX010000311.1:1162-1576 GCA_964406195.1 uncultured Alkaliphilus sp.
TTAAGAAGCCCTCGTATAGTGGTATCAATTCCCGCATGTCGTCATAGACAGATTTATCTTTGATGGCTATTCCCCCGCCCCGGGCACAGCCCAGTTTCCGGGCGGAAAAATATATTATGTCACAAAGGGAAGCTATCTCAAGGGTTATTTCGTGAATGCTCATATTTTGGCAGGCTAGTTCCTTTTGTTTTATAAAGTACAGATTATCGGCCAGGAGACTGGCATCCAAGACCAGCATTAGCCGGTGTTCATCACAGACATTTCTTATTTCCCTCAAGTTTTCCAAGGAAAAGGGCTGTCCCCCAATTAAATTGGTACCAGCTTCCATGCGTACAAAGGGAATTTTGCCCGCACCGCAGGTTTTTATCAGATTTTTAAGCTTATAGGTATCCATATTACCTTTAAAGGGGTGGT
>CAYOQX010000312.1:0-1552 GCA_964406195.1 uncultured Alkaliphilus sp.
GTTTGCTTTAGCAAGTTCCTCCTCAGCATCCTGTTCAAACATTGATGCAAAGTTGCTTAGCAGTATAGTTGCATGAAAGTCTTGCTCTATTATCAGAGGTTTAATTCCGGAGAAGTTTTCTATCTCAAATTTATTTTTCAATTCATCGAACTTGGTTTCAATTCCCCATCTTTTAAAATATAATTCTTTACCTTCCTCATATTTTAATTCATCTTTATTTAGATTTGTTATTAGGATTTCAATCTCGCCGCTATCTAATGGAATTTTTAAAACCCTAAGACTTAAAACAGCGCCTTCGGGTATCAACAACCCACGCTTTCTATGGTCTCTAACCCTTTGTTTTGTAAACCTTATTCCAACATCTTCATCCTGTGTTTTTGTATTTTTTACCTCTGTATAGAATGATGCCGGCAATCTCATTAAAAATTTAATGTTGTTTTGATTAAGAAACATTATGAACCCTGCTGACGGATATCCCCTGTCAAATAACATCAAATCCTTTATTTTTTTCTGTTTAAGATCCCCTATCCTATTAATATTTTTCATTGCAAGTTCTCTTTCGCTATCATCATATCTTCCTATCAGAGAACTTATAATTATTTTATTTTCTACATCATATACAATTGACGATAGTGCCCTTGCAACCTTTTTATCCGGACTACTATTTGTAGCATAGCCATAATGTTCCCTTAATTCTTTGGTATTAGGGACTTCTATATATAAACCGTCAATAGCTAAAAGCCTATAGCCTTTATATGTTTTAAAATCATCATCCTCGTAATACCTTTGAATAAATTCATCGTTTATCATAATAAATGCTTTAGAGGATAACTTTTGTCTAGCATCAGAAAATGATTGTCTTGTATAGGTCATTTTTTTGCCCTTTCCAGCTTCGAATTTTTCTAGAAATTCATCAATCTCCATTTGTGTGGTTCTCTTCACCATATTAAGAATCATACAAATTAATGTCATAAACCTCACTTTTCTTTCCCTCGTAAAATCTTTTTGACTTACCCGCGATTCTTCTTTCAATTTCCTGTCTTTTAAAAATTCCATAATATATCCCATAATTATTTCGGTTTTTTTCACAAATTTCGCCTCGTTTCCAGGTTGTTGTAAATTATTACGGGCATATTATATCATAATTTTCTTAACCTGACAGCATTGCTCCCGACCACGTGTCTCGACATCACAGTGCATTAGGAACCGTCCCCAATGCATACAATGCATACCCAATGCACATACATTATGGCAAAAAACAACCAAGAAATCCTTAATGGATTCTGGCTGTTTAATTTCAAGAAATTGATTTTTCAATTGGAATGGTTTTATAAGACCAAAAATAACTGTGGGGCTTGCCCCTGTGAATCTTTACAAAAGCACAAACTATTTTACACTACCGCACCGGAAGTGTATTATCTTGGTGCACTGCCTGACACCAGTACCCTATACTTTTATTTATTGTTGCTATATATTTCTACAAATTGTGCAGGAGTTAATATATCAGGTTTTTCTATTTCAACATCTAAAAAATCTTTATCTCCTGTAACTA
>CAYOQX010000313.1:0-1551 GCA_964406195.1 uncultured Alkaliphilus sp.
CACCAAAGAGAAACTTTTAGCAAAAGGCCTAATAGCATCCTGAATTTTCTTTTCCATAGGCAATCTCCATAACAATCCTATCACAATTTTTTGTATCTAAATGTCCATTATCCATTAGTTTCTCACCTATTTGAGAAATTATTTCCATGGGCGGTACTGGCATATTATTCAACTCTGTACTATTTACCTGAGTGCTGCCATTGAGAATACGATAATAGGTATCATATATAGTAGTGTTAAATAGAGCGTATATTCCGTATATTTCCTGCTTGGAAAATGGCATTTTATCCGTGCGCTCGATAAAATTTATTTTATTATGAGTACCTATATAGGGATATTTCTTAAATTGTTCCGAACAATAAATACCACATTGTAATCTTCGCTTTTCCTCTTTAGCGGTAAAACGCTTCAAAAAAACATAATCCTTATTTTCCTGAATCAAGCCTGCATAGTCTGTCACCATCCAATCATATTCCTTGCCGGATGGATTATGATTAACCCTGCCATTTTGAATATTTTGACTGTAGAAAAGGGGGATTGTATTTTTTTCACATTTGTCCCTAAGTGCATATTTTTGTCTAAAATCTACCACAATGCCAGTTTTCATTTTATAGCCATAATCAGGCATATTTTTATCATATGTATTAACCATATTTATTACAGATACCTGCTCCTGATTAACAGGCAAAAGAACATATTTATCCTTGCCCACAACAATTTGATTATATGCCTGTTTTATCCTTTCAACATTGGAAAAATCATGACTTGATTCCGAAGAAGCTATTATTACCTGTTTAACTGCTTCACAGGTTTTCTTTATTTTAACAATCATGGTTTCCTGCAAAACCTGTTCTTCCTTAAAAACCTTGTCCCTGCTGGCAAAAAGATGTATATATTCTAATTTTCCATGAAATAATAAATATTCACGAAAGGCCTTAAAATAAGCTCCTGAAGTCCAACTTCGAGGCACAATAAAAACCATCTCACCATCCTGTCTTAAATTAAATAAAGCCATGGACATGAATAAAAAATATAAATTTGGGGAACCATGTACCACCTTGGACATAGCCATGGATGCAGGATGTTTTTTCTCAATTTTCATATAGGGAGGATTTGAAATTACAATATCCCATTTTTTTGCTTCTCTATCTTCAAAAATATCATGGTTAAAATCATCTGCCTGAGATAATATATAATCCTCCTGTTTGAGAATAATCTCTAACCTATCGCCATAAATACTTTTCATATGATGCAGATTCTCCTGTAAAACAGGCAAAACATTTTCATCTACTTCATAACAAGTCAACTCTACGGAAATATTCTCATCGTGTTTTAGCACCTTTTCTACCAGTGCAGCGGACAAAATTCCAGTACCTGTACCAGGATCTAAAATGGCAATTTGCTCCTTGTTAGGAATTTTGAACAAGGAAGCCATATACTGAGCTGTGTTTGCACTGGTAAAAAACTGGCCTATTTTTTTTCGATCTTTTTTCGGCATACTTTCCAAATATGCCATTGTTTTCCAAGATGTTCTTTTATTTAATTCTAGCA
>CAYOQX010000314.1:0-1189 GCA_964406195.1 uncultured Alkaliphilus sp.
TGCTCAACACGCCTCCTCTTTTGAGTCGACGCTTATTTTTCCCCTGCAAGAGAAACACGTGCATAGCAGTTCTGCCGTGGAGTTGCCGAACGGCGACCTCCTCTCGTGCTGGTTTGAAGGATCGGGTGAACGCACGGCCAACGATGTTGCTGTAATGGGGGCCCGTCTCAAAAAAGGCCAAACGGAATGGAGTAGCCCCTTCGTGATGGCTGACATAGCGGGAAATCCCGATTGCAATCCGGTATTATTCTTGGACACGAAAAACCGGTTGCACCTCATTTGGGTCGTGGTGGTGGCGAATCGTTGGGAAGCATCGTTGCTTATGTCGCGCGTATCCGACGATTACCAGGGCGAGGGCTCACCCACCTGGAAATGGCAGGAGCCAATCTTGTTGAAGCCGGGTGAGGAGTTAGCAGAGGCGATAGAAAATGGATTTAAAGAGATGGAATTACCCAGTCGCACGTGGGCCGAGTATGCCCCTCGATACGAGAAAATGATCGCGGAAGCAGCACTTGATCCCGTGAAACGTGAAGTGGGCTGGATGGGGCGTATACAACCTTTAATCACGGAAAGTGGCCGTGTCCTAATGCCTCTTTATTCCGACGGATACAACATGTCGTTGGTCGCGATCTCGGATGATAACGGCGATAGATGGAGGCCCAGTTTACCCATCGTGGGGCGTGGGAATATCCAGCCGGCCCTACTCCAGAAAAAAGATGGTGCGGTCGTTGCTTACATGCGCGATAATGGCGATGCACCCCAACGGGTAGTAATGAGCCAGTCGAGCGATAACGGTGAAACATGGAGCGTGGCCGAAAAAACGACCCTTCCTAACCCGGGATCCAGCGTGGATGCTATCGTGTTGGAAGATGGCCAGTGGCTAATGGTGCACAACGACTTGGAAAAGGGGCGACATCGGCTCGTTCTCTCTTTGTCGGACGACGAGGGAGCAAGCTGGAAATGGAAGCGTCACTTGGAGTACGTGCCACGGGGAGAAGGGGGCTTCTCCTACCCTACCCTGTTTCAAGGGGCAGACGGCACGGTACACGTGACCTATTCGTACCATACCTCGGACGGGAAATCGATTAAACACGTGTCTTTACAGCCAGAATGGGTAAAAGGGGCGTCGGGGGAGACCAACGCCGAAAAACTGGGATTTCCTAAGGGTAAGAAGGTGCTCCTCCTTCAT
>CAYOQX010000314.1:1199-1543 GCA_964406195.1 uncultured Alkaliphilus sp.
GGCATCGTTCGCTTCGGGTGACATGCCGATGTCATCCATATGAAGGTGCTCCTCCTTCATATGGATGACCTCGGCATGTCGCCCGAAGCGAACGATGCCGGTAAATTTTATATCGCGAACGACCACATCCTCTCGGGGGCGGTGATGATGCCCTGTGACGACGCGGAACCTTTTATCGAGTGGGTAAAAAACGTGCCGAAGGCCGATATCGGGGTACACCTCACCCTCACCAGCGAATGGAAAACGTGGCGCTGGGCCCCGCTAAGCAATCCTGAAGAGGTGCCGGGTCTGATCGATCCGGAAGGGAAAATGTGGCGAAGGGTACACGAAGTAGTAATGAACGC
>CAYOQX010000315.1:0-1533 GCA_964406195.1 uncultured Alkaliphilus sp.
CAAAAAAGGTGCTTTTTTAATCTTAAGCAATTCCGATCCTAAAAATGTAGACATGTATGATGACTTTTTTGATCATCTATATTCCGATTTTCAAATTGAACGAGTAAATGCAAGAAGGTCTATTAATCGTGATGCTGCAAAACGAGGGAGTGTTACAGAGCTGCTTATAAAAAATTATGATTAAGTGCGGGGGTCGTCACATGAACGCATTATATTTTAAAATACTAAAAGTTGACAGCCTAGAAGCTGTTATTAACAAGTTTTATGATACATTGATTGATACAAATAGGGGCTATAATTTTTTTGTAGATTGGGATAAGGTCAAAAGACATGTGGAGAAATACAAGATCGAATTTAATATATTAAATACCCTGATCGGTAGTGAAAATATTGATACGGATTTGAGAAAGATTTTGACGGAATATCCCCAGGTTGTCCCGGCAATTCCAATTTTGCTGGCGATAAGAGACCGCAAATTCAAAGTTGTTAAGGATTTTATAGATGATAGTTCAGATACGGTAACCTACGATTTTAGAAAAAGGAAATTATCCTCTAAAGATATTGATGCAATTATTGAGTTTTTTGAAAAAACTGGTTTGAAGCGATTCTTCCTCGAAATGTCATCAAAGAGCATACAGGATTATGCAACCGGTGTTGAGGTTGGTATGGATACCAATGCCAGGAAAAATAGAAGTGGTAGTGCAATGGAAATGGTTTTAAAGCCGATTATCGACGACGTAATTGCAAAACAAAAGTCTTCATATACAATGTTGTATCAAAAGCAATTTAAATATCTGAAGGATAATTTTAACTTTAAAGTAAACTCTTCTATAAGAAACAGAAAGGCAGACTTTATCATTGTTAAGGATAAACGTAAAGTGATCAACATTGAAGTGAACTTTTTTTCCGGTTCTGGTTCAAAACCCCAGGAAATAGTGGATTCTTACATAGAAAGACAAAATGAATTACGAGAGAATGGGTTCGAATTTATTTGGATTACAGACGGTATTGGTTGGATGGAACAAAAAAACCAGATAGAAAAAGGGTTTGTAAAAATAGATTATTTGTTAAACCTTCACTTTGTTCGCATGGGATTATTGGAGGAATTCTTATGCAGAATATAAACTTTAAAAAAGAGATTACCACTGTTTGGTCCTTTCCCGATAGAGGCAAATGGAAAACGCATAATTCAAACTACCGAGGTAATTTTGCACCACAGATACCCAGAAACCTTATATTTAGATATTCTCAAGAAGGGGATACCGTATTAGATCCAATGGTGGGAAGCGGGACAACCCTCATAGAAACCAAGATATTAAACAGACGAGGTATAGGATTTGATATAAACCCAATAGCTGTTGAAATAACAAGGAAAAACCTTGAATTTGAAGGTGATTACAAATATACACCGATTGTAAAAACAGGCGACATAAGGAACTTGAGTGAAATAAGCGATTCAAGTATTGACCTTATAATAACACATCCTCCTTACTTGAATATAATAAAATATTCAAAAGGCATTAATGGAGATTT
>CAYOQX010000316.1:0-1533 GCA_964406195.1 uncultured Alkaliphilus sp.
TCCAATCTAATCTGTCCCTTTTCACTTTCTTTACCTCCGTTATAATTTTAGAATTGATGTGTAATAAAAAAAGTAGGGGATAATACCCCTACTGAATAATGGCTATGTGACATTTTGTTACTGACATTAAACCTAATAAAATCCCGATCCTATTGATAAACCGTTATTAAAACTCCCTCTTGCAAAGGAGAAGGAACCTATTTTAAGCAGTTTTTGTAAATTTTACACCTGCTGTCGGATGTAAGAATTTTAAAGTATTTTCCATTACCACGAAACCTTTTTTAGAATCCCCACTTTTTGCTAAATCATGATATTGCATCTTCCTTAATTCTCCAAGTTGTAAGTAATCAAGATTGACTAATGCCATTGTGTCCTCCGGCATAGAATCTAATGTATAGACAAATGCGGAACCATAGGTCAAATTAACCTTTTTGACAGGGTTTCCGAATTCATTGTCGATTACTATGTATCTTTGTTTATCGTCAAAGAAGGTATTTATTGCATCGGTCATATTATAATCGCATATAAGCATCAAATTCTGACTAGAAGTCCCTGCTTTTCTCATGGCTTTAGCCATTTCCTGCAAAGTAGCAAGTTCTACCTTTGTATCAGTCATAGCATTGTCGCCAGTGATAAAATTCAATAAACCTTTCATTTGACGTGGTTTTGTTGTAGTTTCCTCTTGATATACACCATTTATTAGATAATGCTCTAAATCTCTTTTTGCTTCAATAAGTCTATTTTCAATTTCATGTGCGAATATATCTCTTATATTTTCTAGTGATACTGCATCGGCAGTCCCACTCACTGCAACCGCTTTTGAGAAGATTTGACAAATATTCTTATCTCCTGTGCTTCTGTCGGATTTCAAGAAAGCATCAATTTCGGCTCCTTCAAAAGCAGGATCATTAGTTTTATCTAGCTTTTCATACTTCCAATTACTGATTACACTTGAAATAGGAATATTCCTTTGTAACATAAGTGAAGCAAAAGGAAAATTAATATTGTCCACCAAAATAAGTTCTTTTTGTAAATCTATAATTTCATTTGATAAATCGGCTGTCTTAATCATAGTTAATCACTCTCCATTAAAATTATTTAAAAATATTAGACAACTTGTGTCCAATCATACCGCCTACATCTTTATTTTTTGATGCCTCGGCATAAGCATCTGTAGGTTTTCTGTTTTCTGGCTTGTAATTGTTGTTAATTGATACATCCTTAAATTTATTGTCTAGGATGGATTTAAAGGCTTCAATTTGTTCCTCAAGTGTATTACTATCCCCCGCATTGAAAAAGCCCTTGAAATCCCCTAAATTGTGCTTGTCTAGTATTAATTCTTTTTCTAACTCCCAAAGTTCTTGTTTTTTCTTGCTAATTGATTCAGTATCAATTTCCTCTAATTTACTCTTGTATTCATTTTTTTCCTTAATGACATCGTCGAATTTTTGTTTTGGAATCCATTGACCATTATTGATAATGTCAATTTTCTTGTCACCAAGTTTTTGTGATACCTGATTATAAAGTTCTTCT
>CAYOQX010000317.1:0-1522 GCA_964406195.1 uncultured Alkaliphilus sp.
TTCTGTCCTTTATCTACTCTTGAACCAAATGGTGGATTTGTAAGAATAACATCAAATCTCTCTTCAAAAATACCATTTACATTTAACAACCCATCATGATGATGAACTCCTCCGTGCCCATCTCCATGCATTATCATGTTCATTTTTGAAGTTCTTGCCATACGAGAGTTTGCATCAGTACCAAAAATACAATTGTGAGATAAGTTATAAAGTCTACTGCTCGTATTGTTAACTTCAATAGTTTCAAGTTCTTTATTAAGGATTCTAAACATTTCATTTACCTTTTTATTTATCTCATTTTGATTTTCTTCTGATAAATCATCGTAGTTATCTGTCATTAACTGCTTCTTAAATCTATCTTTTACTATCTGTATATCATTTTCAATTTTTTCACGTACATATTCAAAAGATTTTATTAGGAAACCACCACTTCCGCATGTAGGATCACAGATAACTTCGCCTTCCTTAGGATCGAGAATAGTAGTCATAAAGTCAACTATTGTTCTTGGTGTAAAAAACTGTCCTAGCTCACCTCTAAAAGTTTTTCCTAAAAATTCTTCGAATGCAATTCCTTTTATATCGTCTTGTGTATCGGAAAGATTATACGACTCCAATTTTCCAAGTATTTGTTCAAAGCTATGTTGACGTATTTTTATTATTTCATTATCCTCAAACAATTGATCCTCTTTAAATTCTTCTTTTGTATTCTCAAATATAAATTGCATATATGGTAAATCTTTATTCGTATTTCTTAGATTAGGTCTAATATTCTTTTCATGAAATTCACTATCTTTAATAAATTGCTCCCTTGTAAATACTTTATTGCCTTTTTGTTCCCTCTCATACTTTATCTTCATAAATAAGATTTTGCTAATTTCATCAAAAGCAGCTTCTGGGGAAAGCTTATCATTATTTCTTATAATGTTATGACATGCAAATAAAATTTTTGTAAATTCATCTCGCGTAAAGGCTTTTGTTTGGTTTAATAATTCTTTTATTTTCTTTTCATTTTCAACCTCACTAGCTGAAGGGATAGCTATGACTTCTTGTAGTTTTTGCGGTAAGAACTTTTTATCCACATTAAAATATTTTGTTTCTTTCTGATTTGTAGTTATAAAAAAACTTGCACCCGCCCAGGTTGCATAATTAAATCCTTGATAATAGTCTTGAGAGTGTATTTTTATGTTCTCCGCCTTACACTCTACAACAATAAATGCATTTCTGCCTTCTATTTTATCCTTTTCAGACTTCCAAACAACAATATCCGCACTGGCTCTGCCTTGCCCTCTATGAGAAGTAGTTACTTGGACCTCTTGAGCCATTTGTTCAGGTTTATATCCATAATTATTTATTAAGTGATTTATATATTCCTGTCGTACTTTTTCCTCAGGAGTCTCAATAAGATATGCGTCTTTTAAAATACAATATATCATACCATCTCTTTTTTCTAAGTTCATTTTTATACCTCCACTATAATAATCTCGTAATCATCCTATTTTATTAATTCCATGATATCCTCAAG
>CAYOQX010000318.1:0-1522 GCA_964406195.1 uncultured Alkaliphilus sp.
TGATGATTGCTGGTTTATGTATAATCATGAAGTTAAGGTCTTGACCTTCGGCATCTTTTTCAAATCCGAATTCTTCGTTTTCTTCATCACTCAATAAAGCAATCTTAGTGAAAAATCTTGATTGAGGTACTGCAACTGTTTTAGCAAATGATGCTAATACTTCTCTTGATTTATTAGTATCAAGTGCAATTACACTATTTAACAATGTAGGTGTAGCATATAAAATTCTTTGTTCTGCCGGAACTTGTGCTTCATCCATTTTGTTTTTAGCATCAATTAATGCTTTTAAAAACTCTTCTCCATCAGCGTATGTTTTTTCTTCATCTATTTGATTTACTTTTGTACAAATAGTTGCAAATGTAAAAGCATCCCCTTCAGGTGCTACGTGATTTGTTTGTAATTCATTTTGAGCAATTAAAAATGAGTCGCCCATTGTTTCCTCATTATCCATTGTGTCTAATTCAATCTTAGTTCCTCTGTCATAGTTGAACTCTGCTGTTTTCCAACCAATTTTAACGTTGTTACGAACATACCCACCATTTCGTGAGTAGTTTCCTAAACCTGATACATCAACTTGACGGTATAAAATTTCTTTTGCGTTAGCCCCTTCTCTTGCTAAACTTGCAGGACTTGTTAAGTCTCCTGTTAAACTTTCTTTTTGGTACTTCTCATCTACCAGTTTAGTATATTTCTTTGCTAAACTTATTGTGTTATTCATTATAACACTCCTTTCTTATTTTTCTTTAGTATTTAAGCCCATTAATTCTCTCTCGTGAGCTTCTCGAGATGAAGTATTATTTATGTCTCCCGCTGGTGGAATTTCCACTTTGTTAGGATTAACAAATATTCCTTCTTGGTCTTTTGTTAGTTCTTCAAAAAAGTCTTTCGCTGATTTTGTTTTTGTTGTATCTTCTTTTAATAATTTCTTAATCTCGTTAATTAAAGATTTTTCTGTGTAGTCATTGACAAATTTTTTATCACCAAATGCAGATTTAATATTATTAGTTAATATTTCATCATCTTTTGCTTCCTTTTCTTTTGCAATTCTTTCTGTTTCAGCGTCTTTCATTTTTTGAAGTTCGTTTTTTAGGTCATCTAGTTCTTTTGAATTAGGTGCTGTTTCAATTTGTTTTTCTAAATTAACAATTTGATTTTTGTAATTATCAATTTCCTTGTTTAAAGCTTCTTCCTTTTTGGTGACTTCGGTATTAACCATTTCACCATTCTTCGCAAGAATAGACTTTACCTCTTCAGCCGATAACTTAACCTTTCCTTCTCCAATTTCTAAACTCTCTAAAAATTCTTTCATCTTTCATTCTCCTTCCATTTTTTTTCAGTGGTTGACTCCACCAAAAGATTTTAGATGTGCTAGTCCTGCCGTTGCTATGCCACACGAATGCATTTCTTTTAATGCCTTAATGCTCGGGCATATAAAAAAGACAATTCCTTGTCTTAGTTATTTCTTTTTCTTCTTCATTATCGTTTCAAATCTTTTGTTATGTTTATTTTCCATTCGCACTAT
>CAYOQX010000319.1:0-1514 GCA_964406195.1 uncultured Alkaliphilus sp.
TGTTTGTTCTAAACAAGGAACCTGAGCCTTAGCTTTTGCCATATTATGAAAGCCAAGGTAGTACATGGATAAATATTGGGTTGACACCCATGACAGAAAATTGCTATAATTATTGCTCCAGGGAAAAGCAAATTCCTATCTTTTTATATGGTGAGCAGAGATGTTTTTATGTTTATTGAAGATACAAAAAAGTATTTTGACGATATAACATATATTGTTTCTAAAGGAATACGACAGATTGGGTGGTATGTTTCTAATAATATGAGAATGAAAAATAATCTCAAGCCTAATCAAATAGTTGAAGAATTAGAAAAGAGAAATTGGGATGTTAAACTGGAAGCTTTGGACTGGTATAAAAGCGGCTATTTTATTAAAGCTGATAAGAAGTCTGATTACAATTTGAACCGAAGCATAGAATGAGGGAGATAGAGCAGAGTTTTTAGGAGGAAAGAGAATGGAACGAGTAACAATGTAAGATTTCAGAGGTTTTTATTATTTAGAAGGAGGATGAAATGAAAAGTAAATTCCAAAAACCACTTGGGCATATGATATGGTTTAAAATCTTCCTTACCATTTTAGTGTTTTTACCACCATACACACAAATAGCATATGACCCTTCTAATACGACTGATGTAATTGCTGCAGTAATGGCATATCCATTAGTTGCTTCAATTGTGTGGATTTTACCTATAGCAAAGGCTATGCTCTTAATAGCGATTATTTTTCCTTTAATTTCTGATAAATTTTCGCATAGGTTTTTGCTTGGGTATTATGTTTTAATTCTGTTAATTATTGGTGTAATGCAGAATATGTCTTATACAGCGGATTATGGTTTTGTTTGGCTTATTGGAAATACGTTAGTGCAGTTTGTTGTATTAGGCTTTTGTCTAGTGGATGTATTAAAAAACAAAACAATTATTGCAAAAGACCATTTGGTAAAGGGTCGACTATGGATTGTGATTCTCATGTTTTTAGCGTTTTTAATGCCGTATTCGGTAAATGATGAAGGTATCGTATATCCATCATTAACTTTGAATGTTCTTATCAATGAATCTGGTGTGACATATTGTATGATAACACCAGTTATTATTGGAATGCTTTTGTTATTTTCTAAAGGGGTACATAAGCCAACACTTTCTGTAATTTCATATGTAGGATTTATTTTTGGACTACTTAATATGATGACATGGTTTTTTCTACAAGCAGATAATTGGTGGATGGGTGTTCTTCATCTTCCATTAGTTATTCTTTCTTTCTATGGCTTGTTAATTGCTTACAAAGAAAAATCTCTAGTTTAGGTAGAGTAAAAATACCTTTTTCTGGTTTCATATTATTTTGCTTCTGCCAAAAAAGAGATTTTTACACTACTTATTCCTTTTTTATTTCATTCATCTTTTCTATTCTATATTTATCCATTACATTTCCAAATATGTCAGCACAACAAGGTGGTGTATAAGTATGTTTTTTGCAAGTACTTTTTCCCGGTTTTTGCAACTATCTTTTGCAGCAGCTCA
>CAYOQX010000320.1:0-1500 GCA_964406195.1 uncultured Alkaliphilus sp.
TTACATGGTGATTTTATATCCATAAATTCTTGAAAATTCTTCAATATTTTTTTTCAGCTGTTCGTTTGCAACCACTCTCAAAATATTCATAACTGCCCCTCTCCTTCTCATAGACGTCCTTACAAAGTATAAGGGACCGTCCATTCTACGTTGTAGATTATATCATAGTCATTTAAATATAACAACATAAAATTAATCAACATCTGATTCAATTGTTATCCCCTTTTTAACACCGCTTAAAAAATCCCTATCCTTATCAGTCAGTTTTATGTTTTTCAGTAAGTCAGGTCGCCTTTCGTAGGTTAACCTCAAGGATTCTTGTCTTCTCCATTCATCAATTTTCTTATGATTACCGGAGATAAGCACATTGGGAACATCTAGACCCCTGAAACTGGCAGGTCTGGTATACTGAGGATATTCTAAAAGGCCGGAATAAAAGGTTTCATCTTCATAACACTGATTTTGCGACAGTGTCCCAGGCAATAGTCTGGTTATAGAATCTATAAGTACCATAGCCGGTATTTCACCGCCTGTCAGCACATAGTCCCCTATAGAAATTTCATCAGTTACAATCCCATCTATTACCCTTTGATCAATTCCTTCATAATGGCCACAGATCATTATAATATGCTTTTCTTTGGAGAGCTCGATAGCAATTTCCTGATTGAAAACTTTGCCCTTCGGGGATAGATAAATAACCCTCGGTTTCTCATTTTGTTCCAAGTCCAATGTTTCAATCACCTGATCAAAACAATCAAAAATAGGCTGGGGCATCATAACCATCCCGGGACCCCCACCATATGAATAATCGTCCACTTTTTTGTGTTTGTTATCAGAATAATCCCTTATGTTAATATACTCCAGGTTAATAATGTTTTTTTCTCTCGCCCGCTTAATTATACTACTGTTAAAGGGGCCTGAAAACATTTCGGGGAATAATGTCATTACCTTTATTATCATTAAATCATCCCCTCGATGGGGTCTATAATAACTTTTTCTTCCTCTAAGCAAATTTTAGGTATAAACCTATCAACAGCAGGTATCATAATTTCCTTACTATTTTCATCTCTTATAACATACACATCGTTAGAACCGGTTTGAATTATATCCTCCACTTTGCCAATATATTCATTTTTTACTGTATAAACATCCAGCCCGATAATATCGGTTATATAATGGGTGTTCTCCGGCAAATCCTCTCTTTGGCTTTCCCCGATATATATATATCTATTTTTGAATTTTTCAACCGAGTCGATATTTTCGTATCCTTCAAAAAATAGGAGAACAACAGAAGGCATGTACTTTACATTTTTTATATAAAATTTTTTATTATCACCGTCTATATAAACCCAGTCCAATTCCTCAAAACGTTCCATGTAATCTGTAAGGGGAAAGACTTTTAGCCCCCCCTTTATTCCGTGTGTGTTAATTATCTTACCTACCTTTAGCATATTCTCCATGTAAAAACATACTCCCTTTTATAAGCATATTACAAATAAG